>CAUJFK010000376.1 GCA_963169175.1 Acidobacteriota bacterium
CGTCTTGAGCATCCCGCGTTGGCGACCCTGATGCAGACACACACCTCTATCGTGAGCGCACATCGGCTGTCAACCGATGGAACGGCGGATAGGCTCGTCGTGATGGAACGCGGCCGGATCATTCAAACGGGCACGCATGCCGAATTGATGGCCGAAAGCGGAAAGTATAAACGGCTTTATGAGCTGCAATTTGCTGAAGAGGAAGAGTCAGGATCGGAAGCCGTAGCGACCGACCTCGTTCCTGCACGGTGAAGAGTTTAAAATTTCGGAACCCAGTCGCTATCGCTCGCGGTTCTGACAAGAATATTATGAGATCAATGACGGGCTTCGGCCGTGGTTCGGCGTCAGGTGACGCATTTTCGGTGACGGTCGAGCTTAAAACCGTTAACAATCGGTTCCTCGACGTCGCCCTTAAGCTTGGGCCCGACTTGCAGGCAATGGAGAACGTGGTAAAGCGGACGATAACGGATCGCCTATCGCGCGGACGCGTCGAGGTAAATATACAATACGACCGGTCGGCTGAGATAAAATATGAGCTCAATCGGCCCATGATATCCGGCTTCCTTGCGGCAATGAAGGAAATGCAGGACGAATTTGGACTGACGGGCGAGCCTGATCTGAACGTGGTCGCCCGATTGCCAAACGTTCTGACACCAAAGAAGGACGAGATCGACCCAAACTTTATTGTCGCTGTCGAAACTGCCCTCGTTGCCGCGCTCGACGATCTGGAAGAAATGCGTGGCAAAGAAGGATCAATGTTGAAAAACGAGCTTGAGGGACGGCTCGCAAAGATCGAAAATCGGCTGCCGCCGATCATCGCCGAGTCAGCCGGCGTGGGCGAAGAATATCAGCAGCGGCTTACAAAACGCATCACCGAAATGCTTGCTAAAAGCAGCACGCAGATCGAGCTTGATCAGGCGCGGCTCGCCCAGGAAATAGCGTATATCTCAGACCGCTCTGATATTTCCGAAGAGATCGCTAGACTGACGACCCACATTGGGCATTTCCGCCAGATAATGAGCGAGGACAAGGAGGTCGGCAAACGACTCGATTTTCTAACGCAGGAACTCAATCGCGAGGCAAATACGATCACATCAAAGACGAACAATATGACCGTGAAAGAAAACGCCTTGCAGATAAAAAGCGAGATAGAAAAGATCCGAGAGCAGGTCCAAAACGTAGAATAGGCAGAAACCCGACCGGTAGGGAGTGTGCCCCATCGCCACTGAGAACGGTCGGTACGATGTCAGCCGATGGAAGCTAACCAATGAAAGGCAATCTCATCATCATCACATCACCATCCGGCGGCGGAAAAGGTACGCTGATCGCGGAACTGATGAAACGCGGGGTTGGTATCGGATATTCGGTCTCTTATACGACGCGACCGATGCGTCCGAATGAGATCGAAGGCAAGGACTATTCATTCATCGGTGTCGAGGAATTCGAACGGCGAATGGCGAACGACGAGTTTCTTGAGTTCGCAACGGTCCACGGCAATTATTACGGCACGTCACGAACGAGGGTCGAATCACTTATCGCCGAGGGCGTTGATGTCATCCTCGAGATCGATGTGCAGGGCGCGGCCGATGTGCTCAAAAAACTTCCCGAAGCGGTAAGCATCTTCATCCTGCCGCCGTCGTTTCAGGAACTCGAACAACGGCTTCGCTCGCGAAAGACTGAGGACCCGAAGCAGCTTTCCGTTCGGCTTCGGAATTCGTTCGAAGAGGTGCGAAGATACGACGAGTTCGAATTTGTGGTGATAAACGACAATATCGCTGACGCCGTTCGCCGGCTTGAGTCCGTAATATTGGGTGAACGCCAGCGAACGACTCGACAACTGGTACATATTCGTGATATTCTAAGTAATTTCGAGGCATCGAAGAATATTCTCAGCGAGGATTAGAAAGGACCCCAACACAATATGGCAGCCGAAAAGAAACAAGAGATAAACGAAGAGATCGAGCAGGAAGAAGATGGCGTGATCGACCCGCCGGAGATAGATTCAAAATATCGTATGATAATCCTCGCCGCACAGCGGAGCAAACAGCTTCAGCGCGGTGCAAATTCACGCACGGATATAGACGTCCGCAAAAATAAGCCCACCCGAGTGGCAATGAAAGAACTGGCCGAGAAGAAGGTCAACTTCGAGATCCTCGAGCACACCAAATAGCACTAGGTTGATCGGAAACAGCGAAGGCCGCCTCTCGTTGGCGGCCTTTCCTATTTAGTTGTTGATCCGTTTTCCTGCGTCGCTGACAGCATCGCCGACCGAATCAACTGCGTCCGAGACACCATATTTGAACTTACCCCACGATTCCTGTGTCTCGCCGGCCGCCTTTTGCCTCTCACCTTCCGATTCCAGTTCGCGGTCACGGGTGAGTTCGCCGGCCTTGTCCTTAACCGTGCCTTTCGTTTTTTCCCATTTCCCTTCCGCTTCGTCGTTATTGAAAATTTACATATCTCCTCCGTTTTCTAAACGCGGAATGTACGGACATCGAACGTTCCGGCTTATCGAAATAGGAGGACTGCAATTTACATTCCTTTATAGTCCGGCCCGCCGCCGCCTTCGGGCGTGACCCAGTTGATTATCTGGTACGGATCAGCAATATCGCACGTCTTGCAATGGACGCAGTTGGAGAAATTCACTTTCAATTCCTTACGGTTCCGCTTCTCATTGAATTCCATCTCATACACGGCCGCGGGACAAAAACGCTGGCACGGATTGGCGTATTCTTCGGCACAGCGGGTCGCGCAGATCTCGGTATCCAGAACATGCAGATGAGATGGCTGGTCTTCATCATGCGCTACACCGGCGTGATAGACGTCCGTTATCTTGTCAAAGATCGACTCTTTATCAAATTTCAGGTCGGCGTATCGCGTCGGGTCGGAATTGCCATTCCTGTCGTTCAAATGCTGCATCCGCTCATAGCCCGGAATACCATGTTCCTTTGGCATAACGCCCCAGGCCAGGCCGCCGGTCGCAAATTGCAATCCCGTATTGATGAGCGCTGACCATCGCCCTTTTTGAAAAGCAGCATGGAAATTTCGTACCGGATGAAGTTCGTCGTATATCCAGCTTTGATTTACTTTCGCTTCGTAACTCTTCAACGTCTTTGTCGAAAAATCTTCGTGTGCAAATGCCGAAATGATCGTCTCGGCCGCAAGCATTCCGCTCTTCATCGCGGTATGAATTCCTTTGATGCGCTGGCCGTTCAGGAACGAACCGCTGTCGCCGACGATGAGAACGCCGTCCGCATACAGCTTGGGCATTGTGTAATAACCGCCCGTGTTTATCGACTTTGCCCCGTATTTGAGCATCTTGCCGCCTTTTAGAATTTCGGCGATCTTCGGATGGGTCTTAAATTTTTGAAACTCTGCGTGCGGGTCGATCATCGGGTCTTTGTAATCCAGCCCGGTCACATAGCCGATGCTGATCACGTTGTTCTTCATTCCATAGATCCAACCGCCGCCGTATGTATCGGTATCGGACGGGAACCCAAGCGTGTGAACGACGCGGCCCTCGGCAAAATTACCAGCCGGAATTTCCCACAGTTCCTTCACACCGAGCGAATAAACTTGCTCCTCACTGTCCTGTTTCAAACCCAGGCGGGCCGTCAACTGCTTTGCCAGCGAACCGCGTGAGCCTTCGCCAAGCACCGTCACTTTCGCAAGCAGATCAACGCCCGGCTCAAAATTCCCTTTCGGCTTTCCGTCTTTGTCTATTCCCTTGTCGCCGGTCCTGATGCCGACAACACGATCATTGTCATCGTACAAAACCTCAGCGGCGGGAAACTCTGGAAAAATATTGATACCCGCTTCTTCGCATTTTTCGCCAAGCCATTCGCACATTTTGCTCAGAGAGATAATGTACTTTCCCTTGTTCTTGAGCGGCGGCGGAGTGATCGGGGCCTCGACGGCCTTTTTATCGGTCATATACCAGGCCGCGTCCTCGGTCACGACCGTATCCACCGGGCATCCCTGTTCGAGAAAATCAGGCATCAACTCGCGGATCGCGATCGGGTCCATCACCGCACCCGACAAAATGTGCGCCCCGACATACGGCCCCTTCTCAACGATCCCGATCTCGATGTCACCGACCTTCTTGCCAACCAGTGCTCCGCGCTCGACCAGTTCATCGTGCTCGGCAATGCTCTTCTTCAAATGCAAAGCCGCCGCCAAATTCGCCGGCCCCGCCCCGACAAACACCACGTCCATCTCGATCTGTTCGCGTTCGATCATATTAATTCGTTGAAAGTGATTGGCTATTCAGTATTGAAAATTAATTATATCAAGAAAAATAAAGGCTATCGAGGACAGCATTCTCCGATGGAAGTTATCGAGAGGATGTCAGTAAAAGTCATTGAGTAAATTCGGAAAGAAAGCGTGTATTTCGATCCTTTGCTCTTCAATCGCGAAATTGGGTAAGAAAACCTTGAAAATCGCTAACGAGATTTTTATTTCGATTAAAACCGCGTTTCGTTATCAAGTTCATCAAGTCGCGTGCGATCTCAAGTTCCGTCGTGGAAGCATCCTTTATCAGGTTCTGAAGATCCATTATGTCCTGGAGTCGGGTTTTCGAGTTAGCCGATAGAACCTTGAGTGCGATCAGCGAGGGTATAGTGGCGACACGTCCGGTCACACCCACAAAGATCTCAGACTCTTCGGCCGCCGCTACAACCTCCGACTCAATCCCAGACGATGCAAACAAAAGGTCGATGAATATTTCCGGAGGGCCCGGAGTGATGAGTCTTACAGTTGAAAGCCGCTTAGCCGCTTCTTGCTCAATCACGGTCTCCACAAAATATCCGGACCTCGATAGCGAAAGCACGATCGCCTCGGCCTCGCTATCTGATCGTACGGCAATTGCGATATCCAGATCCTTGGTGAAACGTTCGACTGTGCGAATCGAAACAGCAACTCCGCCAATAATTGCGAATTTCGCCCCCAAGCTCAGGAGGTGCCGGATTATCGCTGGATAATGCGATTCTAAATGATCAATATCAGTCAGGTGAGTCATCTAAACCGCGATGGATCGCCGATCCGGCCAACACCGTCTCCAACTGGGGAACCCGGACGATCTTTGTACCATCTATCGATCTCGTCTCTGATTCCTTGGCGACTAAGTTCTGGTCGGTTCTTCTTCAGCTTATTTACGAAAGCCCGTTCAGCAAATTGCTGCATGTTTAGGATCAATTGAACCTTGGCGACGTAACTCTTCATACTCTATATCTTACCATGTTTTGTATTCTATTTTTGGCTTTTCTCACTCGTCAAACTGCTCCTTCAGACTCTCGATGTACGGTGCTCTTGCGACACCTTTTTCGGTGATTATTGCCGTCACCAGATCGTTCGGCGTTACATCGAAGGCATAGTTTGAAACACCAACTCCGTCGGGAGCTAGTTGGTTGTTTTTAACGTGCGTCACTTCGATGCGGTCGCGTTCTTCGATCGGGATATCATCACCGGTTGGGCAATTCAGATCGACTGTTGAAAGCGGTGCGGCGACATAGAACGGAATTCCATGACGTTGTGCGAGAACGGCGACCAT
The DNA here is from genome assembly GCA_963169175.1 of Acidobacteriota bacterium. Lineage (GTDB taxonomy): Bacteria > Acidobacteriota > Blastocatellia > Pyrinomonadales > Pyrinomonadaceae > OLB17. The sequence continues at coordinate 5,549 of CAUJFK010000376.1, forward strand.
GTACGTTCCAATCTTGTTCGCGACATCGCCGTTAGCGGCAATGCGGTCACTTCCGACGACGACCGCTTGGACGCCGCCTTTTTTCATTATATGGCCGCTCATATTGTCGGTGATAAGCGTGACGGGAATGTCGTCTTCCATCAGTTCCCATGCGGTCAGCCGTGCACCTTGCAGATAGGGCCGCGTTTCGTCGGCAATGACCGAGACCGATTTACCTTGATCGACTGCGCCGCGTATCACGCCCAACGCGGTTCCCCAAACGCCGCCCGTCGCAAGCGCACCCGCGTTGCAGTGTGTGAGCACTGTTGAATTGTCCTGCAATAATTCGCCGCCAAATTTTGCTATCAGTCTTTGCGATTCAATGTCTTCATCATGGATCCCTTTTGCTTCATCGAGCAGTATCTGTTTTATCTCGCTTACCGACTTCCCTTCTGCCTGTGCCTGATCGAACGTCCGCTTCATTCGATCGATCGCCCAGAAAAGGTTTACCGCGGTGGGGCGGGTTTTTGCGAGCACGTCTGATGCATATTCGATCTCATCCTTTAGATCCTCCACATTCGTCCCGACAAACGTCCTGGCTGCAAGGGCAACACCATAAGCCGCCGAAACACCGATGGCCGGCGCACCGCGAACGACCATGTCCTTGATGCCGGCCGCGACCTCGTCATAGGTGCTAAGCGTCAGCCATTTCTCTTCGGTCGGCAGCAGCCGCTGATCCAGCATCAACACACCTTCATCCGACCATTTAACAGGAATAATATTAAGTTTCATCTTGAGATCGCACGACAGGCAGACAGCCTGCTCTACTGGAATCTTACGGAATTCACGTTCGTCGAACAAATTACCTGAAACTTTTTGCCGCCATTCTCGCGTTTAGGTCAGTATGTTTGATATCGAACACGGCCTTGACCAGCTTCATTCGTCGGTAACATCGCGTTGGTATTTTCGATTGTTCACCGTATTTGTACGATGCCTTCTTGCGATAGGGTTTATTCCGCCAAGCATCCCTAAGATAATGCATCGGCCGTTTACGATCCTTCCAGACACCAATCCGGTCGGGGCTTATTTTCACGCGCTCTACAATACCGGCTTCTACTATGAATTCATCGGCTGGTCACAGATCATCGCTGCCTTGCTGCTATTGATCCCGCGCACGTCGCACATAGGTGCGTTTCTTTTTCTGCCGATCATAGTGAACATTGCGGTTCTCACATGCTCGGTCGGATTCGCGGGCACATGGCTCGT
>CAUJFK010000377.1 GCA_963169175.1 Acidobacteriota bacterium
ATGTTGTCGCCGGGCTGGACCTGGTAAAAATCTTTAAAAACTGCGGCATTCTTCCAGAGTTCTTCGTCGATCTTTCCATCGATGTTCAGTCCTTGAGAAATTTTCGGCACACTTATCGGATTCGCTTTTTCGGGCGGGATCTTGACAGCGGACCTCTTCGGCGGATCGTCCCTTTTTACCTCAACAACCGAATTGCCTGATTGAACTACGGAGGAACTCGGTTGGGCATTTACGATCAGTATCGATGACAGCAATATTAAGACAGCAAATAAATTCTTCATGTCGGTATTTATCAAGATTCAGTTGGGGCCTGCGGCAAAGCCTTTGGGATGACAGACGCTAGACATGGGCGTCAAAATCCGAAGGAAAATAAATGGTTTACCAAAAATTCGTCTGCCGAATGACAGATCCTGAATGACTATAACGCCGGGAAAGTCACAAGGTTTCAAAACTTATCCCTAATGGACGGTGCCAGCTCGGGCCATTAGTTATTTGCTTAGCGTATCCGCACTCCTGAATCGGATCTCGCCGTCATCCAGGTTTAAGTTAAGTTTCGGCCCGCCGGAGCCAAATCGCCACTGCCCTTCTTTTACTACCTTTGGCGCGACCATGTCTTCAAGGGTCAGGACCTCGAGATTGGATGTCACATCGGCGTTGTATGCTTCGGGGACAGTGAGAATGAATCTGCCGCTAGCGGCCCGGCCTGTAATACGCGAGAAATTTCCTTCGAGATATACATCGGCGTCGGCCACTTTTGAATCGAGTTCGCCGGTAAATCCGATGATCCGCACCTGGGCGTCAGCGGCAGACACGGTGAGTTTACCGTCCGCATTGCGAACATCGATCGCTTCATCGACGCCGCTTAATTCTATCTCGCCGGAAACGCCGTCAAGCCTGATCTCGCCATTTGAAACAACCTTAAGATCGGCCTTTCGCGGGACAAATACATCTATCCGCACCGCATCGGCGTCTCCATCAAAGTACATGTCGCGGGAGGCATCGTCATTATTAAGGACTTTCAGAGTTACCGAGGTTGGGGTCGCTGTTTCCGCAACTGTCACGGGCGGCTGACGGCGATCGGCCATCTCGGTCAATACATATTTCACTTCGTTCCTGTCCCACGCCCTGATCGTCACCGAACAGCCCTTGGCATCGACCGTAACTTTTGGTACGCCTTTGACCGGAAATGAATTGACCTTCTTCACCATTTGCGGATTCCGGCCCGTCCAGCGGATCCGGCGCATATTTGAAAGGGCTTCCTGCTGCCTTCGGATCCCCTCATCAACTTTCCGTTTGATCTCCGCCTCATCGATCTTGAACTTTTCATCATTGGCCTTCAGATTCTCAAGGCTTTCGACCCTGATCTTCTCGATCTCGGCGGGAATTTTTGCAAGTTCCGGGATGGCGACCTCGATACCGGCCTGCACAGCTTTTGCCGAATCTCTTGTTGCTTTTGCGATCTCTCTGTTTATTTTGTCGGTGGTGTATCGCCGCGAGGTATCAGTATCCCAATCCCGATCGTCGTCGTTTCCTTTTTGTTTCAGCAGGTCTGTCGCCGGATTCGGCGCTTTCCCATCATTCCTCCGCTGAACGGTCAGCGGGCCGTTCACGCTCTCAAGCCGAACCTGCACATCGCCGCTTCCGATGCGGCCATATAGGTCGCGGCCGACATACTGGCCTTTACGGACCGGCAGGCCGAAATCGTTACGAATATCTCCATTTAGCGAGTCGGCCTTTATCGTCGCATTTACGTCCGAGGGAAGCGTCAGGTTCACGCGTCCGTTAACGGTGCTGAGCGAGATCCGACTGCCCGTCTCGAGCCGTTCAAAATCGGCCGTAACTTCACCGTTCACTGTCGAAAGATTCGCGGTTCCGCGAAGGTTAGAAGCAATAACATTGCCGTTTACCGCTGAAACTTTGGTCAGGTTCGTGAAATTCGATACGGTCACAGAACCATTGACCGTCTCGATATCGTCCAAAACCGCACCTCTCGGGACCGACAGTCGAAATTGGACCTGCAGTTTCCCGTGGTTCTTCCATCCATTCTGGCGGCGGCGCCAATCGTCGTAATCCGTCTCGACGCTGAACGAATCGGGCCGCGCATCGATCTTGAGCTGTACTTCGGCGAGAGCTTCCTTCGTTTCGGCGGTCTTAACAGCTTCAAGACGCACTTCGTTCTTGTCCCAGGCCTCGACCGTGATCGAACCGTTAATATTCGACACATTTACGCGGCCGTTCGCGGTGAACGGATACGACTGTTCGAATCGTTCCTGTTCGTCCCCCTGGGCCGTAGCGGTGTGTGAGACCTCTGCCCGTGCTGCCGGGCCGCCTTGCTTGACCGCTTCGCTGCTTGCCGAAAAGATCAGGCCCGCAAAGAAAATTGAATAAAGCCAACTCATGGATAAATATTCTCCTATTGTAACTAGATGAGGGAATTACCTCGTTTCTACATCCAATACACCGCATTGGATGCATTTATGACAAGTTTTCAAGACAGGCTCGAGATTTAATTGTCATCGGTGAATACGGCACGCGATCGGCTGAACGGTAGGAACCAATGGATTGTAACAGATGGCTTGGAAGTAGTTTTTACTCTTCTCTGATCCTTTCGCGAACTTTGTGTCCTCCCTTTGAGGCCTTTGTGTTAACGATTTTTTCTTAACGCAAAGCTCACCAAGTTGAAGACACAATGAGCACAAAGGTACTTACGATTCAACTGTAACAGTCCACTAGACTACGTGTGCTGAGGTTCCTGTGACGGCCGCGCACCGTGGCCGGACGTAAAAAACCCGATCGACCTGTTAATCCATGCCATCTTGATATAAGCTATCGCATCAAACCCTTCGGCCCGCGCTCGGCCGCATTGGGTACACTCACATCCATCCTTTGACCTATTGACTGCGGAATTTACTTATATTCCGCGATTTGTTAGGTTATTAAGTTTGGTGAACTCGGTCTGACGGAGAACACTATGGACCTAAAAAGGACACAGCTTCATATTTTGTCGCGTTCGCAAGATCTTTCGGACAAGGCAAGAACCGGTGTTTCTCTCCATTGCCACACGGAACACTCAAAGGAAATGCTTGACTTCATTCCGCACTACGCGGACAAGCTTCCTATAATCAACTTTTTCTGGCACAAGGAACGGGAAAAGTATCTTGCCAAGGAAGGCAAGGGCATTGATTTTTCGACGGCCTATTGGTCGCCGCCGATGTCTGGACATTCGGTATATGAGATAGAGAGCACTCAGATCGCAAAAGCGGGGCTCGACCCTATCGTTTCCGTGACCGACCATGACAGTATTCACGCCTGCGTCGAGATAAACGAAAAGCAGGAAAATCACAAGGCGCCTATTTCACTCGAATGGACAGTTCCATTCGACTATGGGTTTTTCCATGTCGGCGTTCACAATTTACCAAAAGCGAAGGCTGTCGAGATAACGAAAACGCTTCTTGATTACACCTTTGGTGACGATCCGACGGACGAAAAGCTGACCGAAATGTTCGCGATGCTCAACGACTTGCCCGGCGTGCTGGTAATTCTTAATCATCCGATCTGGGACATTGAATTGGTCGGGGCCGAGCGGCACGAAGCTCTATTAAAGGATTTCATCAAACGTCACGGCCGCTGGATACATGCGTTTGAGGTCAACGGATTTCGGTCATGGTCTGAGAACAAGCGTGTCATTGAGATGGCCGAAGCCCTTGGAATTCCGCTTGCAACCGGCGGCGACCGGCACGGCTGCAAACCAAATACCGTTATAAATCTGACCAATGCCGACACCTTTGAAGGCTTTGTCGAAGAGATACGCGTGGAAAAACGCAGCGAGGTCGTCCTGATGCCTGAGTACGAACAACCGCTGCATTCACGCCAGATGCAGTCGTTCTCAGAAATCTTGAAACTCTATCCGAATT
>CAUJFK010000378.1 GCA_963169175.1 Acidobacteriota bacterium
ACAGATGTTACATGCCCCTCTGTCGCCCACTACGTGGGCTTGCGGATCTTTTTGCCGCTTTACCCCATGTTCCGCTTCGCTCCACCTGGGGCTAGATTTATTTCGCTGCTCCGCAGCTAAGAATAGTTTTGACACAGGCTCGTTAGCAAGGGCGTGATGCTCAATACACACAGACCGAAGCCGAAGAACCAACAATACATTTCTCTGTCGCCAACGGCGGCGGACTTCTAAAGCCTGGGGTAAAGCCGCTTCGGCGAAACCCCACGTAAGTATGCGGATCTCCCCGCTCGCTGAAGGCGAGCAACTATGGGCGGGGTATTTGCTAGTCGCTTTCAGCGACTCTAAACATTCGCGCCGTCCTTCCTGGGGGTTCCGCTCGCTTCGCTCACTACACCCCAGGCTTTAGATATTTGTCGCCGTTGGCGACGGAATACCTGAGCGTTTCTAACTTAGGCGGATTCAACGAAACTCCGTGCTGTCATTTGGTTTGCCGACTCAGGAGCTTAAAAATAAATCTGCAAGCCGAAGCAACTTGTGCCGTTCCTTTATTGTCATATAAAGCGCAACCTGCACCCGTCGATAGCGCGCAACAAAATTGGGAGAGATCTATGAAGTTTCTAGCTTTAGCACTTGCTGTATTTGCCGCTTGCTGCGGTTTTTTGTTTGTTTCGACCGCCTCGGCACAGGGTGTGATCGTACCGATCATATGCGATATGCGGCCTTGCCGCCCCCGGCCGATCCCTCAGCCTCTTCCAAATGCACTTCCTGTCAAATCAATTGAGCTGACCACAAAGATCGTCGGCCAGGTAGCAACAACGCACGTCGAACAGGTATTTCGCAACGATACACCGTACACGCTTGAAGGCACCTATTTTTTCCCGATACCCGAGACGGCATCGATCGTGGAATTCGCCATCTGGGAAAACGGAAAAAAGCTCTCCGGCGAGGTGCGTTCGCGCGAAGAGGCGCGGCGGATATATGACGAGATCGTCCGTCGCCAGCGCGATCCGGGTTTGCTTGAATATGCGGGACGCGACCTGTTTCAGGCATCGATCTTTCCGATCCCGCCAAATTCCGACAAGAAACTTGAACTCACCTATTCGCAAATTCTGAAGGCCGAGTCGGGCACGGTCGCCTATCGATATCCGCTCGGGACCGGACACAATCTATGGCGCCGCGGCCCGCAAGATAGCGACACCACACGCGGAAGCGTTCCGCAAAAGTTCGGTACTATCTCCGGCACGATCGAGATCACTGCGAAGCAGGGAATTCGCAATGTTTATTCGCCGACGCACGCAATAGATGTCAAAAACAGGTCGGCGAACGCTGTCACGGTCTCGTTTGAGACCAAGGACAACGATAACGATCTGCAGCTCTTTTACGGCCTTTCGAACGATGAGTTCGGAATGTCGTTGGTCACGTATCGCGAGCCGGGCAAGGACGGATATTTTATGCTGCTCCTGTCGCCGAAAGATGAGTTGGCGGAACGCGAGCTGATCAACAAGGACGTGGTCTTTGTGCTCGACACGAGCGGCTCGATGGCCGATGAGGGCAAGATGGAAAAAGCGCGGGCGGCGCTGCTTTTTGGGATACGGACGCTTCGTGACGGTGACCGGTTCAACGTAATAAATTTTGCAGGCGAAGAGCATTTGATGGACAGCGAATTGACCGCCGCCAATGCCGCCGGAAAAAAACGCGGTGAAGATTTTGTAGCGAAACTGCGTCCATCGGGCGGGACGAACATCAATGATTCACTGATAGCGGCGGTCAAACAATTTGAAAAGAACGAGCGGCCAAAGATGCTTGTGTTTATGACTGATGGCCTGCCGACCGTGGGCGAACGGAACGTAGAAAAAATAATCTCCAATTTCAAGGCGGCCAGCAATATTGATGTTCGCGTTTTCCCGTTCGGATTCGGCTACGATGTAAATACGGCTTTGCTCAATAAACTCGGTATGGAAAACGGAGGGATCGCCGATTATGTTCAGCCAAAGGAAGATCTTGAGGTAAAGGTATCGAATTTCTTTTCACGTGTGAGTTCGCCCGTCCTCTCCGACCTTGAGATCGACATGGGCGGCATCGAAGCTGAGTTCGTATATCCGCGAAAGCCCGGCGATCTGTTCAAGGGAATGCAGATCGCCATGATCGGGCGGTATAAGAATTCGAGCGAACTGCGAAATGCCGCGGTAACGCTTCGCGGCAAAATGGGAAAAGAAACGCGAAGTTTTTCGTTCAACGGCCTCGACCTTCCATTCCGTGACGATACCAACGACTTTCTTCCGAGGCTTTGGGCAAGCCGCCGCGTCGGATGGCTGCTCGATCAGATCCGGCTGAACGGCGAGACAAAGGAGCTAAAGGATGAGGTCGTCGAACTGGGAACACGTTACGGCCTTGTCACGCCTTATACGTCATACCTTGCTACCGACGGAACGCTTAACAATACTGTCGATCGTGCCCGGTTGGACACCATGATGCGGGCGGCCCCAAAGGCGATGGCAGAACAAAGCGGCGCCGGCGCCGTGCAGTTCAGCGTTCAGCAAAATACGCGGAACAGGAATGTCCAGGTCGTTGAGAGTGAAAAGAAAGATGCCCGCGAGCGGGTGTTGGTCGATAATTCGTCCGTTAACCAGTTCGTGGCAAACAAGAACTTCTTCAACCAGGGCGGTGTCTGGGTCGATGCCGAATATTCCGCCGCGGCAAAGCTGAAAGAGGTTTCTATCAAATTCGGCAGTGAGGAATATTACAAGCTTGCCGCATCCGATCGAGATCTTGCAAAATTCCTTTCGCTTGGCGAAGAGGTCACGGTTGTTTGGAAGGGACAGGTGTATAAGGTCGGCAAGTGACCTTACCGCGTAGGAAACCGTGCCGCGAAATGCTCGAAAGCAGAACGCGAAAGCTTCACGAGCGCGAACACGGGCCTGTCAGGTCTGCCGCCCCGCAAATGATTTATCAAGAAAAAACGGCTATCCTAGAACGTCATACATGATCACCTTTTTTGGAGGACCCGTAGTGAAGTGTTTTAGGCCGCCGTTTTTTCTTTTCATTGTTATCAGTATGCTTGCCGTCGCCGTATGCGGGCAAAAGTGGCAGGTGCAGCCGGCCAGCACGGCGGGCGACCTAGTGACCGTTTACTTTACATCAGCGTCGCGCGGGTTTATTGCCGGCGACCGCGGCTATCTTGCGGCGACAACGGATGGCGGACGCACCTGGCAGACGCATCCGCTGAAAACCTCTGAAAATATAAACGAGATCTATTTCCGAAACGAGAAAAACGGCTATATCGCGGCCGGGCGAAAGGTTTTTATTACCAGCGACGGCGGAACGACCTGGAACGAAACCCTTATCTTTCGCTCGTCCGATCTTAAGAATCAGACCCCAAGTTTTCTTAGTATTCGCTTTGCTGATAAAAAGCGCGGCCTCGCCATCGGCTCAATGCTGAATGCGAAAGGCAATGTGATCGACTCGCTCGTGATGCGCACGACGGATGGCGGCGAAACGTGGCAGCGGATGAAGGTGCCGTCAAAGTCAGAATTGTTCCATCTTGATTTTAACGGCAGCTCGCACGGATGGATCGTCGGCGATGAAGGGCTTATTCTAGCGACGACCGACGGCGGTGACACCTGGCGTGTTCAGGCCTCGCACACAAAAAATGCCCTATACAATGTAGATTTCCGCGACGATGACGAAGGCTATGCGGTGGGCGAAGCGGGAACGATCCTGCGGACCGAGAACGGCGGCAATACCTGGGAAAAGGTGCAGTCGCCCGTCATGACCTCATTCATGCGCGTTGATTTTGCCGACGACAAGAACGGTTTGATCGCCGGCCACGGTGGTACAATCCTCCGCTCGTCTGACAATGGCCGGACATGGGACCGGGATGACAG
>CAUJFK010000379.1 GCA_963169175.1 Acidobacteriota bacterium
GTGTTGTCCGGCAAGAACGAATAGTGCGTATTGGCATAGGTGTAGCCAAGCTTTGAATTGCGTTTCCAAATCGTAGCACCCGTTGACCGGTACGGCCCTTCGACCGGCGCGGTGTCTTCGATCCAACCTGTTCCGCCAAGGTTGAAAGATTGCATAACGCGGATGATCGGTGTGCCGGGAACGGGCTGTCCGGTGGTACAGTCATATTCCATCGGCACATTGACCTGTTCCCAGACGCCAACCAATGTCGGCCCAAATAGCTCCGGAAGCGAATTATTCGATCGACCGCCAACTGTATTCTGGCCGAAAGCCATCGATGCCCCGAAGGTCGCGGCAAATATCATCGTTATTGCGGCCAAGGCCGCCTGAATTGTATTTTGTGCTTTCATCTCGTCTCCTGTTCTTCCTAGTACTCGAGTCATTTTTCTAACTCTATAAACGAAAGCGACATAGGCATGTGCGAAGTCTCAAAAAAACTTAAGTCGTTACTAATTTTTTTGGTTATAATGACAGGCTGTGGAAAAAGCCGAACCAGAAACCCCGCAAATTACTGAAATGCTTCGCGATTGGAGCGATGGGAAACCTGAGGCGTTGAATGCTTTAATGCCGATCGTTTATGCCGAGCTTCACCGCCAGGCGGCGCGGTTTTTGAGCAGGGAACGGCCGGGGCATACGCTGCAAACGACCGCGTTGATAAACGAGGCGTATTTGAAATTGATCGACCGGCGAGATGTGGAATGGGAAAGCCGGACGCATTTTTTCGCGGTTGCTGCGAATGCGATGCGATGCATTTTGGTTGACCACGCGCGAACCAAACATAGGGAAAAACGCGGCGGCGACAATATTAAATTATCGCTCGAAGAAGCAATGCCGGTTGCGGCGAAAGACGACGGCGTCGACCTGATCGCCCTGGACGAAGCATTGAACAAACTTGCCGTGTTCGACAAGCAGCAGGCCCGCGTTGTCGAACTCCGTTATTTTAGCGGCTTAAGTTTGGATGAGACCGCTCATGCACTGAACATCTCGCGCGCGACCGTCGCCCGCGATTGGGAATCGGCTCGGGCGTTGCTTTACCACGAGCTGAAACGATAAGTGACATCGACAGACCCCCAAAAATGGCACAAGGTCAAAGAGATCTTTTATGCCGCAATGCAGCTTGCCGCGAATGAGCGCGATGCGTTTCTGGTATCGGCTTGCGGAGCGGACGCCGAACTGCGCCGCGAGGTCGAATTGATGCTTGCGTCATCCGAAGCCGCCGGAAGTTTTATGGAGCGGCCTGCCATCAGCGAAGTCGCGACCGCAATAGAGCGAAACGGTAAACTTGGCGTCGGCCAAACTTTCAGCCATTACACGATCATTGACCCGATCGGCAAAGGCGGTATGGGCGAAGTTTACGCGGCTGAAGATACGCGGCTTGACAGAAAGGTCGCATTGAAGATCTTGCCAACGGCCTTCGCGCTTGACGAAGAACGGATGCGGCGGTTTCTTCGCGAGGCAAAGGCGGCTTCGGCATTGAACCATCCGAACATTTTGACGATCTACGAAAACGGCGATGCCGACGGCATAAACTATATTGCCTCGGAGTTTGTCGAAGGCGGATCGTTAAGCGAACGTGTGCGGCACGGGACGCTTGGTATGGATGCCGTTCTTGATATTGCGGTTCAGGCAGCGAGCGCGCTGCAGGCGGCGCACGAAGCGGGCATCGTTCACCGCGACATTAAACCCGATAATGTGATGGTCCGGCCCGACGGCGTCGTCAAATTGCTCGATTTCGGCATCGCCAAACTATCGGTGTACTTACCGGAAACCGGCACGACGGCCGGAATGATAATCGGGACGGCAAATTATATGTCGCCGGAACAGGCCCGCGGCAAAGCGGTTGACGCACGCTCCGATATTTTCAGTTTCGGGCTTGTGCTGTATGAAATGCTGGCGGGAAAAAAGGCGTTCGAGGCTGACAACGCAATAGACGCTGTCAGTTCAATTCTGCACAATGAAGCGACTCCGCTGCGACAACTTCTGCCCGACCTGCCGCCGGAGATCGAGAGCATTGTCAATAAAGCAATAAAAAAGGACCGCGAAGAACGTTATCAAAGTGCGAAAGAACTGTTGGCAGAGTTGAAAGAAGTACGGCAGGATCTGAAGTTTCAAAACAAGCTGGAACGTTCTGCGGCGAACCCGGAAGAACCTGCAACCGAGGTTCTAGATGCTCCGACGACTTATGATGGCCGTCTCCAAACATCGAGCGCGGAATACATTATCACGCAGATCACACGACGTAAACGTGGCCTGGCGATCGGCTTTATTATGCTGTTGCTCGCATTCGTTGGTGTTGGCTATTGGTATTTCCAGAACAAGGCGCAGACGTCGAAGCCGATCGAATCGATCGCTGTTATGCCGTTTGTAAATGATACCGGAAATCCGGACGCCGAATTTCTTTCGGATGGAATTGCCCAAACGCTTATCAGCAGCTTGTCCCAACTCAAATTTCTGAATGTGAAGGCGCGGTCTTCGGTGTTCGCTTACAAGGGCAAGAATATCGGAAATGCGCAGATCGCAAAGGAGTTGAACATTCAGGCAATCTTAAACGGGCACATCGTTCAACGCGGCGGCGACCTATCGCTCTATGTCGAATTGGTCGATGCGGCGGCGGACAAAGTTATCTGGAGCCAAACGTATGATCGCCAAATGTCGAACCTTCCCGTATTGCAGAGTGAGATCGCACACGATGTTGCGAATAATCTGAAAGCCAAGATCTCGGGCGTTGATGGACAGCGGCTGACAAAACGTCACACAGACAACGCCGAAGCATATCAACTCTACCTAAAAGGCGACTATGCGTGGAACAAGCATACGCTGGAGTCGATACAAACTGCCATCCAATTTTTCAACCAGGCTCTTGAAAACGACCCGAACTATGCGTTGGCCTATTGCGGTTTATCCAAATCCTATGGCGTCATCGCCAATAACTATATGCCGCCAAACGAGAATATGCCGAAAGCAATGGAATACGCATCGAAAGCCATAGCGATCGACGATTCGCTTGCCGAGGCCCACGCCATGTTGGCGGGCGGTATCTTGTATTACGATTGGAACCCCGCCGAAGCCGAAAAAGAACTGGATCGTGCTCTGGAACTTGATCCGAACAATGCCGTGGCCCACTTTTTCAAGTCCGAGCGGTTAGAGGCAATGGGCCGATATGACGACGCGTTGACGGAGAGAAAACGGGCCCTCGAGATCGAACCGCTCTCGCCGCTGTTTAACTGTTATTTTGGAGCTACTTATTATTACAAAGGTGACCTCGTTCGATCGGTCGAACTGCTTCAACAGGCAGTCGATCTCGAGCCGGGCTACAGCATAACCTATCATTTTTTGGGCATGGCATACGAGCGAAGGAAAATGTATGCCGAGGCGATCAGCACATATCAGCGCGGAATTTCGCGAGCAGAACCAAATCCGAAACTAATTGCCAGTCTCGCTCATGCATACGCAATGTCGGGTGATCGTGATAAGGCGTTCAGAACCCTTGATGAACTCCGCGAATTGTCGAAGAAACGTTATTTTAGCCCGCTTGCTTTCGCCGTCGTCTATGCCGGGCTGGATGAGAAGGACGAAATGTTTGCGTGGTTGGAAAAGGCATATCAGGCCCGCCCGGCCGATATGCTTTGGCTAAGCGTTGATCCGATATTTGAATTTGTTCATGACGATCCGCGATTTAAGGACCTGGTGAAACGCATTGGGGTGTAAGATGCAATCGCGCAAAACCGGTATGACTGGACGCGGGCCGGAGCTTGCACAGATTGCCTTTCGAATCGATGATAAGGTTACGCCACGAGCGGTCAATGTCACGTCCCTGTTTTGAAAGGTCTGTCATCACGCCGTCAGGCGAGATCTTCATCAGGCCGTACTTTAGCGTCACGAAAATGTTGTCCTTGCTGTCAACGACGATGAACTGCGGTTCCGGGACAGCGCTCGTTTGCGGCAGGGCCGTTAGGCCAAATGCAAAAATGAGGAAAGCGATGAGCGGAAGAATTTTCATTATATTATTTGCGAAAGCGTATTCGCTCGCGCGACTTGTTTTTAGCTTAACTACGCTGTTCATAGCGTGGTCAATGATAAATTTTTGCTGGGAGCGGAGACGGAACCCGGTCGCTACCGCTCTTGGCTGCAATTCCGTTTAGTTCAAGAACCCAGTCGCTACCGCTCCCGGTTCTGACTTAGCTGCACGGCTCGATCGGGGTAAGTGTGTACTTCTCGGTACCGGTGCCCGTATATTTGCCGAGGAAGAAGCGCCAGAACGACGGCGAGGACCTTTGCGTTTTTCATATTTTCAGTTTTTGAATCGGGGCGACCGAATCAGAACCGTAACGGCGAACCAATTTTTACTTCATTACGATCTGCCCATCTTCGATTCGGAGATTCTCCGGATCTGTTTTCAGCACCATCTCGATGAGCATTCCGGCCAGTTTCCTGGCGCTGGTGAGCATTTCGGCGTTGTTGTTCTGTTTGGCTTCGGCGTAGGTGGCGAGCAGTATTCCGCTGAAACCGATAAGCATGTTGTTGAAGCCCTGCTTATCCTTGTTCGCCATGGCGCTGAATTCCGGTATTTCGTCGAGTGCGCCGTTCATGATCTTGAAATAGTCGTTCACGGCGCCGTCGCCCGGTGTCTCGGCGTCGTGATATACGGTCGCCGCCGCGACCGTGAAAAAGGTCAGCCCGCCGGCGATATTGTTCTTAAAACCTCGCGCGGCGGCTTCCTTTTCGTATCCGGCTTTCGTCGCCGAGTATATCTGCTTGATAAGAGCCTTTTCTTCGGGCGTATCTCCGAGGTTATCGGCAAGCAGCTTACCGGTTTCGACCTTTGGGTCGGGGCGAAACACGCCGCGATTTCGCGCGACCGTGGGCGGCAGCACAACTGCCTTCTGATCTGAAGTTGCGGCCGAAGCGGGTGCCGCCTGGCGTTCGGCCTTCTCCGCCTTCATCTTGTCGTAAATCTGGCTCTGAGCGACGCTCGCCTGGCCGAACGAACCGTACACCCTGCCATATCCCGCGACATAGTAGCCGCCCCCGGCGGCCTGGATCTGAGCGCTAGCGATCCCGCCGGTCAAAAAAACCAACGCCAATGCGAAAATCAATTTCGCCCTGCTCTTGTGAAGTTCTTTTCTCATATGCCGATCAAATTGCTCAAAGTTTTAGGAAAGTTACCTGCCAAGCCGTCGTGTTGTGCTTCATTTCTTTCCGTACACGGTATAGATACCGCTTCCCGGGTTTCTAGCGTCGAGAAGGTGCAAGAGTCTGGCACCTTTGATGCACGACCAATAAGCACTAAACGTTTTTGCACCGGATTCTATTTTTGAAAAATGGATCTGCCAGTTATTGGGAACACTGAATTTTCCGGCCGACTTTACATTGGCAAATTTTGCGTTGCCGACCATACCGCTGACCACAAGCAGTTTCCAACTGTAAGAGTTGCCTGCCCCGAACACAAACTCTTCGTTTGACTGGTTGATATTCATACCGGCATAGTTTCCGGTGTAAACACTATACAGTTGCTGAACACCCGTAAAATCACTGGTCCAAGTGCCGTTAAAGTCGCTTTCAGCAATGGCGAATTTGTTATAGTTCACCATTTGAACAACGGGATTGAGCAAGTCACTT
>CAUJFK010000380.1 GCA_963169175.1 Acidobacteriota bacterium
AGAGGTCTTGGAGCGCTCCACGGAAATAGGGATATTTAACGCGGATCGGGCTGTATAAATACCACGAATAAGAAATTCCGCGTTGGCAGCCGCGGGGTTCATACGGCGGCAGGCCGTCTTCGAGAAGAGGATAATCGAGGGCCTGCATTTCCCACGTGACGATGCCCTGCTTGACATAAATATTCCAACTGCAGCCGCCTGTACAGTTGACGCCGTGGGTACTGCGAACAACCTTATCGTGCTGCCAGCGGTTGCGGTAGAATTCCTCCCATGACCGCGTTTTGGGACTGATCAGGTCTTTGATCCAGTTCATATTTTTGCCCTCCGAACCATGTCTC
This sequence comes from Acidobacteriota bacterium, assembly GCA_963169175.1. Lineage (GTDB taxonomy): Bacteria > Acidobacteriota > Blastocatellia > Pyrinomonadales > Pyrinomonadaceae > OLB17. The sequence continues at coordinate 339 of CAUJFK010000380.1, forward strand.
GGCGAACGCCGTGACTTCGCCTTCGCCAAAACACATTCATAACGATGAGTGCGAGAGTTGCAGTACCAAACCCAAGGATCAGAAAGCCTGGCTGAGTCGTTGCGGCCGCTTGCGTTGGCACAACGGCGGCATTCGGATGCGTCAGCTTGGCGTTCTGCAAAAATGCGAACAGCTGCACGACCTCTTCATCAGTGAGTTTGTGGTTGCTGAAAATTGTATTCATTGTCGGAAAATTCGGATTTTGGAGGATCGAGATAAGTTCCGGATCACGATACTTGATATTGGCCGCCGTCAGGTCGGGGCCGAGTGTTCCTCCGCCCAACACACCGGTCCCGCTAACGCCATGGCATGAGTTGCAGGACGCCGCCCCGTTCGCAAGTTTTGTCTGCCCGGTAAACAGCTTCTGTCCGGCCTCGACGTCTCCCGGAACAATTGCCCGCGCGAGTTTTGCTCCGGCGGGAACGAACATTTCGTTCTTTGCGGAAAGATTCTTTATCAGATCGATGATCGCCGTTAATTCGTCCGGCGTCAGAGATTGGTCCGGCATGATCGTCGGTGCGAACTTTTTGAAAAGTTCGGCCGCCACCGGGTCCTTGCTCCTCATGGTGGCCGGCGATTTGGTAAATTCGGCGATCCAGTCGGCCGTTCGCCGGTCGGTCACGCCTTTCAGGTCGGGCCCCTGTTTATCGCCGCCGCCAATGTTGTGACAGCTGTAACAGCGGCTCTCAAACAATTTCTGGCCGTCCGCTTGCCCCAGTGCCGTACTCGAAAAACATAAGATCGCGATCGCCAGGCATAGCACGCCAATGACAGGCTGCCCGACAAGTTCGTTATTCGATTTCCGGTCATTCTGTTCGTTTATGATCTTCATCACATTTGATCCTCACGCGTTGCCGTAGATCTCGATCTCGTTCGATCCTTCCAGGCGGTTCCGTTCTTTGAGCGACTCAGCTATCTCGGCTATCGTCGTGGTTTCCATAAGTTCAAGGTATTCGCGCCGGATCTGCTGCCACTTTTCGTGCGAGCAGCAGATGTTACTTGGCCTGCACGGGCCGAAGCCCAGGATGCACCCGTCAAAGTATGGGTCCGGGGCAAGTATCTGATTCACTTCCCAAACCGTGATGGTTTCAGCCTTGCGGGAGAGGGCGTAACCACCGTGGACACCTTTTATTGACCGCAATAATCGATGTCGGCGAAGTTCTCCTAAGATCTTTCTCAAATAGATGGGAGGGATTCCCTGCGTATCGGCGATTTCCTGAAGTCCGCAAACCATCGAGTCATCTTTACCGGCCAGATAGGCCAGAGCTTTAACGCCATAACCAGTGGTCTTAGATAGGATCATTTACGGAAAATCGGAAAAGAGTATATGTTTGTCCTGAATAGTATTTTGGCCAGAAGGGAATTTGCATACAATGGTATGTTGGTATCATTTTTATAGTGGAGGTAGGTGATGCGGCTAAGAAGTATCTGTGAGCTTGTGGAAGGTACGGCAGACGCTGCCTTTGCGACCAACAGTGCGGGATGCATCGTCGCCTGGAATAATTCAGCGGCATCCCTATTCGGCATCAATGCGGAAAGCGCGATCGGACAGGGTTGTCATCATGTGGTTAAGGGAATGGATGAATGCGGAAAGGTATGCTCGGAAGATTGTTCGATAAAACAGGCCGCGAATAAGCGTCATCCCGTTCACCATTTTGACCTGCGGGTAGAGACATCCGAGGGGAAGCAGTGGTGCAATATGTCCGTGCTGATCGCTTCTGAAAACAACTCGAAAGAACCTTTCACCGTCCACATCCTTCGTGCGATCGACGTCCGCAAACGGTTGGAACTGACGGTCAGGGATTTTTTGGTGACCGAGGTAAAGCTTCCCAGAGAGGAGGCAGCGGCCCTCATCCATACGACCAACTCGGCAGTGAGCGAAACCGAATTGACCCTGAGGGAAAAAGAGATCCTGAAATTGCTCGGAACGGGTCAGACGAGTCGTTCGATCGCCGGCAGCCTTCATATCAGCCGCAATACGGTTGACAATCACATACAACACATCCTCAAAAAACTGAATGCCCATTCCCGCCTTGAAGCCGTCCGCCGAGCGGAACTTTCCGGTTTGATCTGACTCGCCGCTCTTTCCTATCAGACCTGTAACAAGTGCATCGGGTTCAACGCTCCGCGAGTTTGTTCCCTGCGGTACATCTGCGCACTCACAGAATGGATATCATTATTTCAAGCGCGGAGAATCAGATCACGGGTACCTCCGGCACGGAAGTAAAGTAAACCGCGAGTGAAGCGGAGAATTCCGCTCGACACAGGAGGGAAGAGATCAAAGCTGAAATAGCTCACTGCCACAGGCGATTTGATCTCCGGAACAAGGGGAGGCATACGATTGATCGGGATATTCCGCCGCCGGTACGAGACCGGTGGTCGAGGCGCTATTGGGGTTATGTCAACAGGCCCTATCCGGGTTTTGGCTGCCTCCGGATGGTGCTTTTCTTCGTTCTGTTCTACATACTTGTGTCGATCCTGTTCGCACCGCTTCGCTTCGGGGTCTCGTAGTTTCGAGCCTCGACGATGAACTATTCGATGGGCATCCAAATTGGCCGGAGCGGACGTTGTATGCGAAAAACGGGCGCTGGTCGGCAGAACCTCGATGGCTTGGCTATCAGCGAATTGGGAAATGCAGGATTTAGGAATATCCGATTCCGTACCCGATTATACCCGATACTATCCGATACTATCCGATATTGTAAATTCCTTAATCGACTTCTGCGACCTGGAACGCCCCTGAAACAAAAAGGCCAGACATCTCCCACACCGTCTGGCCATCGTGTCTTACAAGGCGATTTTGGAGTCGCCTCGATTTAAGACATAAATTGGTCCAGGTAAGTTGTTGTAAATAGGGATGTTATTGGAGGCGGCGATCGGAATCGAACCGATGAATAAAGGTTTTGCAGTTCGTATTGACGCCTTTTCACCCAATGACACCTGTTGTCACACGCCCGTATTTACTGGCCTTTGCGAAACTCGCGTTCACTCAGGATTATCGTGTATTAGCGCGTACTTACGA
>CAUJFK010000381.1 GCA_963169175.1 Acidobacteriota bacterium
TAACCAAGAGCGAATTCGCCCACGATGTCGAAGCAATGCGCCGGGCAAGCCTGACCATCTCGCAGCTCGAGAAAGTTAAGTGCGACGTTTATGACCGCCTCGATAGCCAGCTTGCACTTTTTGATGCCGAAAAAGGGTGGACCAATACGGAACTTGTCCATTGGCTCGACCGAAATATCCCGTTCATTTATGCCGACCGCGATCAAAAAGTGGCTTGGATAAACGCTGCCGTGACGTATTTGGTTGAAGCACGTTCGCTGTCGGTTGAGGAACTCGCCTACCGAAAGTTTCGCCTTCGCGGTGCCATCGAACGAAAACTCAGCGACGGCCTCGTACAGGCGAAACAACGGGTTTTTGAAGGATTATTCGGCGACGAATCGCGATTCGATGTGCGGGATGAATTTAACATCGTCTTTGAGCAAGGCCGCTATGCATACGACTTTCCGTACGCGGGCGTATTTAGACTAAAGCGGCATTTCTTTCCCGTGATCGGAAATCTGAAAAGCACCGGCGAAGAATTTGACTGCGCACAGGAAATTGCCAATCACCTTGAGAATGTTCAATGGTGGGTCAGAAACGTCGAGCGAAAACCCGGCTCGTTCTGGCTGCAAACCGCTTCGGATAAGTTTTATCCGGACTTCATAATTCGCCTGCAAAGCGGCGTAACGGTGGCAGTCGAATACAAGGGAGCCCATATCTCGGACAGCCGCGACAGCCGGGAGAAAAAACAGATCGGCAAACTGTGGGCAAAGCGAAGCAACGGCAAATGCCGATTTGTTTGGGTTGAGAATCAGAACTGGCAAGCGTTGAAAGACACGATGGAATAAATGGTGCTGTTACGCCATTTTTCATAGTAATGACCCCAGAGGAATATGAAAAGAGATATGGGCACTTGAGGACGAAGTGCGGGATGATGAGGCTTGGGCCGGAGACATGGTCGGGGAGCTATCGGCCGGCGTCTGACCTCACGGCGGAACAGATAATCGATTGGATCGTGGACCAGCTTGATGAGATCCCAAACCGTGAATTTCATAGCTGGCAGGTAGAGCTAAGCCCGATGGCCTATGGAATGATCAAGGAAAAGTTTTGGGAGGCGATCGAGCTTGACGGATACCACCAATGGATAACCATTGGAAACGATTCGGAAACGGGCGGGAATCAATGGGAAGTGCGATTGGAACTCGCCGGAACAATAGGCGATTACGATGAAATGCGTTCGGACGAGATCGCCGATAAAGTAGAAATTCTCCTCCAGATAGCTCATGAAGATCCGTATTACCATGAGTACGAATATTATGAAGCGTGAGATTGCGAGATTCGGTTGATGGTTTTTTTTCGGCCGGATCCGCCTGGATTCTTACCGCCGCCATCCTGCTTGTTTACGGTCGCCCAGGCCCGTTTTTCGGCTTCCTTTTCTGAAACGCCTTTTTTCTCGTAGCTCACGGCAATGTGATCGGCCTTTCGTTCCGGTTTGGACGTTTATTTTATTTGCTAGTTCCGTCTTTTTTAGTTGGCATAATTCCCCTTGATTTGTTTCTAGATAATTCCTAGACCGCGACGCAGCGAGGTGCGCCTTCCGCGTTGATAGATCCGGCGGGCATGGTCGTAGATCTCGGTTTCCCGCCGTTTTTCGTCCGAACTCTGATCATTGCGAACTATTGCCGATTCCTAACCGCCCGGACTTGTCGTATGAGCGTCGAGCAAGACCGCGGCCTGGCCAAAACTATTTTCGTTTGTGAAGATCTTCAGCATTTTATTACTCCCCATCTGAACTGATCTGATACAAATTCCTGTGTCGGGCTTAGTGGAATGCAAGGCTTATGCCATTGCGGGCTGTCGTCGGTGCCCGGACCTATGAAAACTCATTGACACAATATTCACGTTTTAGTAGCCTCAAGAAATACAAAGTCTTCCGACATAGGGATTTGCAGAATTTGAGCAACATTCGAAAACTAGAACTGCCGCCACAGGGACTGAACGCTTTATTCGGTGTGCAGGACCAAAACATCAAATACCTTGAATCGCTGCTCGACGTGAGTATAGGAGCGCGTGGGAACGAGCTTCTCATAGACGGCGACGCAAACGATATAGGGACAGTGGAACAGATACTAAGGGATTTCACTGATCTCTTTACCGAAGGAAATTCGTTTACCGACAAAGAGCTTCGCGATGCCTTTAAGCAAATCGCTGAAGATCGGGCATATAGTCTTAAGGATTACTTCTTAAAGGCCCGCTTTAATCCTTCGGGCAAAAAACAGGTCGCTCCGAAAACGGCTAACCAGCGAAAATATCTGGATGCTATCGCGAAAAATGACCTTGTCTTTGGTATCGGTGTGGCCGGTACGGGCAAGAGCTTTCTCGCCGTTGCGATGGCGGTGGATGCACTGTTTAAGAAACAAGTTAGTCGCATTATCCTCACCCGCCCTGCAGTCGAGGCCGGCGAACGGCTTGGTTTTCTGCCCGGCGATCTGCAGGACAAGGTCGATCCTTATCTGCGGCCTTTGTACGATGCGTTGTTCGATCTGGTCGATAGCGAACGTGTCACCAAGATGCTCGAAAAACGCATTATCGAGATCGCCCCGCTCGCCTTTATGCGCGGCCGAACGCTCGCCGACGCCTTTATCATCCTCGACGAAGCACAAAACACCACGAGCGAGCAGATGAAAATGTTTCTGACCCGCATCGGCTTTGGCTCAAAGGCCGTCGTAACCGGCGATACGACCCAGATCGACCTCCCACGCGGCCAAAGAAGCGGTCTAAAGGAAGCCGAAGTTGTGCTGAAGGACATAGACGCGATCGAATTTGTCTATTTCACAGACAAAGATGTCGTCCGGCATAAACTGGTGCAGATGATCGTGAGAGCTTATGAAACGCACCAAAAAGATCCAGAATAAATTGCGGCGTCCGGTATCTGAAATACAATTCTTTAGCTCTCGTTGATGATTCCGCGGCAAATTTCTTCGCTAATGTAAGGACGCGTGTGATAAAGTAAGGAATGAGGTCCGGAATGGAAATAGAAGCAAAAATAACGAGCAAAGGACAGATAACCGTTCCGTTGGAAGTGCGTAAAGAATTGGGCGTGAAACCGGGCGACAAGATCCGGTTTGAAAAGAACGAAGACCAGGAGATCACTGTCCGGCCGGTTAGGAAAGAAAGTCCTTTTGCCAAGTATCGCGGAATCGGGACGCCGGGGATCGGGCCGGGGCTTGACGCTGTTATCAAAGCCGTCAGAGAAATGCGCGGGTTTGATCCTGACGATCCGAGTGTTGAATGATCACCGCCGTCGATTCAAATGTTCTCATCGCGTTGTGGAATTCCTCCGATGCGCTAAACTCGCGTGCCCAGAACGCACTCGATGATGTCGCTGCAGTAGGAACACTCGTGATCTGCGGCGCCGTTTTTGCCGAACTACTTGGTTATCAGGGGCGAACGGAGAAGATGGTCGAGGGGTTTCTGAACAATACCGAAATTGCGATCGACTGGGTTATCGATGAGAAAATTTGGCGAAGTGCGGCGAAAGCGAATCATGGATATTCGGTTCGCCGCCGTAAGCACAAACAGGCGGAACCAAAACGTCTCGTAACGGACTTTATCGTTGGAGCGCATGCCAACGAACGCGGATATGCCTTGCTGACCTTTGATAACCGTATCTTCAAGGCCGCGTTTCCGCGATTGAGGATTTTGAAAGGCTTAGATGATCGTCAATCTCCAACGAAAAGTTAAGATCGAAACTGCTGCGTTCAACGCATTCGCGGCTGCATTGACGGCAAGTTTAAAGGAGGCCGCCCTGCGGCATTTTTCGGTTGCGTTTGTTTCCGACAGGCGGATGAAGGAGCTGAATAAACTTTTTCGCGGCAAGGATTCGACGACCGATGTACTTTCTTTTCCAAATGAGCCTGACGACTTTGATCCGGACAAGAACAATCTTGGAGACATCGTGATCTCGGTCGAGCAGGCGGCAACGCAATCCGCAGAAAACGGCCTTTTGCTTGAGGCTGAGATCAAACAATTGATTCTCCACGGCGTTCTGCATCTTTGCGGCTATGATCATGAAACGGATACCGGAGAGATGAACGCTCGGGAACTCGAACTTCGAAAAACTTTGAATATTGAAGCTTAACCCCCTGTCATTTTGGCGCAACCAAATCGGTCCGAAGCACTCAATTCTTTTCGTGCATTTTCGTGTCTTGTTTTGTGCATTTCGTGGTGAAGGGGAAAACCCAACCACGAAAAGCGCGAAACAAAAACACGAAAAGAACTGCCGGACTTTACACGGCGAAACATCGCGGATGGCGTCATCGATCCTCCGCTCCGGTTCAAATTGTTTGCGCTTGCCAATAAAGCTTTGCATCTGTATCTGTGCTAATCTTTTCCTTTAGCAAATTATGGCTGTTGCCGACAAAACTGCTGAACCGTGCGTGATGGTCATCTTCGGAGCGACCGGTGACCTGACGAAACGCAAGCTCTTTCCCGCTCTGTACAATCTTGCAAAGGACGGGCATCTCCCGGACAAATTCGCCATTGTCGGCGTCGGGCGGCAGGAAATGTTGTCTGACGAATTCCGTGATCAGATGATCGCCGACCTCAAGGAATTTGCCGGAAAGGAGGCG
>CAUJFK010000382.1 GCA_963169175.1 Acidobacteriota bacterium
GTAGCCCCACGTGAAGCGAAGCGAAACGTGGGGTTAGTCGAGCCTAAATCTCAAAGCCCGTGTAACGGGCGGCAGGCATGCGCTAAATTATTGACATCAATAAAGTAACATGCCTCGCTGTCGCCCACTACGTGGGCTTAGTGTCTTGTTTTCATCCTAACCACGGGTTCCGCTTTGCTCCACCCGTGGCTACTTTCTGCCACTGCTCCGCAGTTTATGACAGTTTTGACCCAGCCTCGTTAGCAAGGGCTTAACGTCCAACGCCTGTATTAGGCCCTTACTAACGCGCGGGCTTCGGTAGATCTAACCCTAATTGAAATATTACAACGGAACGAATCGGGCCTTTCCGCTATTCCGTCTTTGCCGCGGCGGGCTGCTTCGACATATTGGCCTCGATCTGCAGCGTGATCTTAACGTCGTCAGACAGCTCCGCTGTTCCGTTTGGCAGATCCTTGCCGTAGTTGACACCGAAATCGCGACGATTGATGCTCGTCTCGCCGGTCACGCCCATTCTGGTGCCGCGCTCGCTGCCGAGAAAGCCAGCGATCTGCACGGGGAATGAGATCGATTTGGTCACGCCTCTCAGTGTGAAATTGCCGGTCACCATCAAGTTCTTCCCTTTCTTTTCAACCTTCGTACTCTTAAAGGTCAGGTCTGGGAATTTTTCGACATCAAAGAAATCCCCGGTGCGAAGATGCCGGTCGCGCGGGGCAACGCCCGTATCAACGCTGGTCGTTTTTGCGGTAAATTCGACCGACGACTTCGTGACATCTTTCGCATCGTAATTGACCGTTCCGGTAAAATCGCGGAAAAATCCGGGAACTTCGATCAGGCCCATATGCTTGACCTTAAAGCCGATAAAGCTGTGTGCCTTATCAAAATTATAGGCACCGGAATCACCGGTCTGGGCGGTGCCCACGAATCGTTCTGTGATCGTTGGTTCGATCGCGCTTACTCCAATGCCGACGTACGCGTAAACCGCAGCGACGGCTAATACACCTAAGGCTAAAACTCGTTTCATTAACGTAACTCTCCTCCTCGACGAAACCTATTCTACCCGGCGTATGCCTTGCACACGCCTACCTTATTGAAATTGTGAGGCTGAACCGTGCCGTCCGCGGCCGGCTGACCATTTTTTTTCGGACAAAAAGCAAATAATCACCACTCGCAGGCAGTTCGATAGCGCTGGTACGTGAACTGTCGAACTCAGTATCAAGATCTGCCTCAGGGCTGAAGACCCGATAATCAAAGAGACTAGTGTTCGACATCCTTATCAAAACCGTCTGTCCTTTTACCGCCGAAAATACGTATTCCATTTCCTGCGCGTTCGACAAGGTCCCGGTCAGTGTCATGCTTGACCTATCCCTTTCAAACTCGATCCGTTTCGGCTCGGCCTTGCCGCCCTGGGCTGGCAGTGTGGACGCGGCGAACAGGATGATCGCGGCAAAAAATAAACAGCGCATATTGGCGGCAGATATCAGGCGCATGGCCTACTTTCTGGTAATATACACGCAAACGGCAAGTTTTAAAAAGGAGTTTCACAACAACGTGTATAAGCCCGAACCAAACGAATACAACCCATATTATTACAAGTACATCTCGCTTGTCGGCGAAACGGACATCCGTGCTACCTTTGTCGCACAGCCGGACGAATTGCGTGCCGCGGTCGCACCTCTACCTGAGGAAAAAGGCACGTTCGCCTATTATGAAGGCAAATGGACCATCAAGGAAGTGTTGAGCCACCTGATCGACGGCGAGCGCATCTTTGCCTATCGTATGCTGCGCATTTCCCGCGGCGACGAAACACCGCTTGAAGGATTTGAACAAGACGGCTATATCGAGAATTCCAATGCGAATCACCGCTCGTTTTCTGACCTTCTGGATGAATTCGGGTTTTGCCGTAAGGCCAATGCTCTGATGCTCAATAACCTCAATTCGGATGCCTTGGCCCGCGTCGGTACCGCGAGCGGATCACCCGTCTCCGTCCGCGCCCTGGCCAATATCTGCATCGGCCACGTCCGGCACCATTTAGCTATTTTGGAGGAGAGGTATTTTTGACAGTGTTGACCTTTGATATCTGTTCAAGTGCCGCTAGCTTGAGTAAGTGGAAATAATAAGAAAGAAAGGCCTTCGCCGAATTACATGCACGGCAATTCCTTTCTTGTTCCAAAATTCAGATTCTTTCAACGTCTTTGGTGGTTGGCAACTATTTACCACAGAATCAGATGAAGAAAAATGCCGAATAAGATGAATAAGAATCGATGTCAATGGCAGTTTCAGACTTCCTCCAGTTGAAAAACACAGAATGTCTCCAAAATCTGGCAAACCGATCGTATTGAAGCTTGAACCGCCCCAGCTTCGCGCGGCACATGTCGCCGGGGTTAGCGAGCTTGAGGATAAATACGCTAGCTGATGATCTTCGACGCCGTTATCATCGGTGGCGGTGCCGCCGGGCTGTTTTGTGCGATCGAGGCGGGAAAGCGCGGGCGAAAGGTGCTTGTGATCGAGCATAACCCGCAGGTTGGCAAAAAGATCCTTATTTCGGGGGGCGGGCGATGTAATTTTACGAACCTCGCTACCGGCCCTGAGAATTTCATCTCCGAGAATCCGCATTTTTGCAAATCCGCTCTCGCCCGGTTTACGCCGGAAGACTTTATCCAACTTGTCCGCAAATACCGCATCGAATATTACCAGAAAAAGCTCGGCCAGTTGTTCTGCCGTGAAAGCTCCAGGCAAATTGTCGATATGCTTCTTGCCGAGTGCCGGCGGGCAGGTGTTGAGGTCAGGACCGGCGTCCGTGTCGATTCACTGACGCGGCCTGACGATTTCGAGATCAACACCGCGGCTGGAAAATTCAAAGCGAAAACGGTAGTTGTAGCCACCGGAGGATTGTCGTACCCGAAGGTCGGAGCCTCCGACCTTGGTTATACGATAGCCCGGCAGTTCGGCCTAGATCTCACGAAAACACGTCCTTCGTTGGTTGCTCTTGTGCGAAAGAACGCCCCCAACGCCAAGGCCCTTGCGGGAATTTCACTTGATGCCGAAGTTTCGACCGGATCGCATTCTTTCCGGGAAAACATACTTTTTACACACCGCGGGTTGTCCGGCCCGGCAATACTGCAGATCTCGAATTATTGGACGCCGTCCGTACCTGTCGAGATCGACCTGCTCCCCGGTCAAAGTTTGCACGAGCTATTGACAAAGGAGCGCCATCGTTCGCAGCGGGCCTCGAATTTTATTTCTGAATTGCTCCCGCACCGCTTTGTTGAGCGATTTGTCGAGGACAACTTTCCGGATAGGCCGCTCGACAAATTATCGGACCGTGAGATCGAATTCGCGGCCGCTGCCGTGCATAAATGGAACGTACAATTTTCTGAGACCGAGGGCCATGGCCGGGCTGAAGTAACGCTTGGAGGCGTTTCCACGCACGAACTTTCGTCGCAGACAATGGAGGCGAAAAAGGTTCCGGGCCTCTATTTCATTGGCGAGGTTGTGGATGTGACCGGTTGGCTGGGCGGCTATAATTTCCAGTGGGCATGGGCTTCAGGTTATGCCGCTGGACGTGATGTTTAAACATTGAAGGGGAAGACGTCTCCCACTCCGTCTTCCCCCGTTTTCGCGCCAGTTACAGGGCGTAACCGGCAGCGAAAAGCAAATAATATCACGCACTCTTAAAAAGAGCAAAACTTATTCTGAAGCAAAATTAAAGTTCTTGATCGTGGGATGCTCAAGTAGATTTTCAGGATGCCATAGTTTTTGATGGTTGTCAAACAATGCGCCCATACCGGCGGAGTTGATAGTGTGCTGTTCTTGGGATGCTCGACTCAAATTTTCATCTTGGCGTTTCTCTGCGGCTTTGCGACTCTGCGGGAAACTGGCCTTTACTTCACGCAAGGCTCGCCAAGCACGCAAAGAGTCTAGAAGTAAAGTACCCACAGGATCAGGACCTTATCGTGCAGTTCGAGGATGGCCTATCTGAAATCCGAGATATCCATCCCGAATTTTTCACGGACATATTCTTCCTGCGACTGGGTGACGTTCCTGAGATTTTCGAGCCGCCTTTCAGATTTTAGGATATGCGTCTTGGCCCGTTCGGCCATCTGTTTCAGCATATCGCGGCCAGCTGCGGCCTCATCGGCAGCCTTTGTATTTAGGGCGAAAAGCTCGGTTGCAAAGGCGGAGGCTTTTTCTTCTTCGATCTCAACCAGCCGTTTTCTGATCTGAGCGACCTGACGGATCGCACGGACAAGCTGGTCACCGACGGACCCGCCGGTCACGGCCTCCGGGCTGATGCGAAGCTCGGCGGCGAGTTTTCGCAGACGCTCCTGATCGCCGGACGAATAGGCGCTGTTGAGTTCCGCCATCAAGCGATGCCGCCGCTCCTTTTCGGCTGTATCAAGCACCAGATCGGGATGAATGCTTCGGGCGAGTTCATGGTAGGCCTTTCGAGCTTCAGCTGTCGGCTCCCATAGCTCGGCCTCTTTTTCCTCAGCCGCTTTTGCACGGGCCGCTGATTCTTCGGCAAGGCGACGCAGCTCCTCGACCTTCTTTTTGATCTCTTCGTCATCGGGAACAAGCTTTAGCTCTTCTTCCGCTATTTGGGCATCTACCTCATCCTGCCGGGCGTAAAGGCGGCCTACCTCCATCGTGTACCGTGCCTCGAACCGCTCAAGTTCGGCGCTCAGGTCCGCTATCCTCTCCTCGGCATCGGCCAGCCGCTCTGCCAGCCGATCGACGATGCGCAGCTTTTTTGCAAGTTCAATTTCTTCAGGTGCGAGTTGGTCCATACGGCGGACGGCCTGGGGCGGTTTGCCTGGCACGCGGGTTTTCAGGCTGACGGCCTGTTTTACGAATACAGATTCATCGAGCGGGTAAGCAACGCCACCGGATCTTCGATATTCAGGGCCTCCCTGACAAAATAAGGTTCGCCTGCCGCCACGCCGATAAGCGAGCCGAAATAGCGCGAGCGGTTCTCAAGCTCATCGAGAAACCCTTTCGCGGTCAGCCGCGTTTCGGGCTCACCCGATACCGGATCGTAAAACTGCGAACGATGCGCCCGGATAGCCGCCATTTTTTCGTCAAGAAACGGCGAAACATCCACAATGAACGAAGGTATGACGCGGCGTGAAAAGATGTTGTGTGCGACCATCGGGACCGGGATCTTGTCATCGCCCGTTTCGCGGTCGTAATTGCGCATGCTGGCAAGCCGCGCGGCCTCACGGACAAGATTTGCAATATGGCCGTGGTCCGGATGCGGATCGTCCAATTGGTGCGTCAAAATAACGCGGGGCTTTACCCGCCGCAGCACTTTCACCATGGCGGTCCGCGAACTGTCGTCGGCAAACACGTGCCCGTCAGGCAGGCCGAGGTTCTCGCGGACATCAAGTTTCAAGATCGCCGCCGCTTCCTCAGCTTCCGCCGCCCGGCCTTCGACCGTTCCGCGCGTCCCCATTTCGCCGCGGGTCACGTCCAGCGCCCCCGTCCGGTACCCGAGGCTTTTAATCTTTAGCATCGTCCCGCCGACAGTCAGTTCGAGATCGTCCGGGTGGGCAAAAATTGCAAGTATGTCCGCTTGGGTCATAAAGTTAAATCTAACATAATCTCCGAAGCTGCAATGCAGGATGCCAGCACTTTAGTTGTCACTTAGGCCCTTTTGTTAACACGCGGGCTTCTGTACCGGTGGGGCTTATGCAATAGAATGGAACCCTATGCAATTGACGGTACTCGGCTCGGGCACGGCGGTCCCGCATCCAAAACGGGCAAGTTCGGCGTATTGGCTTCAGACATCGGAGGCAGCGGTCTTACTGGACTTTTCCGTTTTTGCGCTCGGCCGGATAATGACCAAAGGATTCGAATGGGCCAATATGGATGCGATCTGGATCTCGCATTTCCATCTCGACCACATTGGCGGCCTGCCGGCCTTCCTGTTTGGCAGCCGGCATGCAGAAGAGATGAAGGGCCGAAAAAAGCCGCTTCGAATATTCGGCGGCACTGGGTTAAAGGCACTTCTAAAAGGATATAGCGGCC
>CAUJFK010000383.1 GCA_963169175.1 Acidobacteriota bacterium
ACTGCACCGACATCTGCCGCCTGGGCTTGATCTGAATCGCGTTGTCAAGAATTTCGCTGACATCCTCCATGCTCAATTCATGAACAAACCCAACCTGATTCGCGTCCATAAAGCACGGGTCGCACATCATGTTGCAGCGATTCGTCAGATCGACCGTGAGCACCGCTCCACGTCCGTATTTGACCGATGACGAGCCGTGGTTGTGAAGTTTCTCATCGTTATGAGCATCCTGATCACGGCCGGGAAAGAGAGACTCGACGTGCTGAAGGAACTTGGAGTCCATCGCCATCATGTCTTCGAAATGTCCGTGCTCCGGACAATCCTTGATCATCCAGACCTGGCCGTCGCGTTCAATGATCTGAGCCTTGATCTCGCCGACCTTTTCATTTATCAGGGTACTGACGTCGCGCTTGCCGCTGATAATGGCCTCACGAGCTTCGATAACGCAGTTTGGGCAAAGGCTGTCCGTTTGTCGAGGAAAGCCGAGCGTTGGCTTAGATTTCTGCCAGGACTTAAGGATCGGCTTGTCCGACCATTTAGGAATGAATGACGGGTTCGGCTTAAATTGATTGACCGATCTGACGGCGTTGAACGCTCCCGCTGCAAGATAAGTAAGTCCCTTTTCGAAATGCTTGATTGGTCTCATATAAAATGTTTCTTCTCCACAGTCCAATATCCGGCCAAAAAAATCACTAGATCTGTATCGTAAATTGCCAACAATGAACAACGCCGGCCGGTTTGGGGAAATAGCGCACCAAACCTAATTGCAATTCATATGCCAGCCTCGCTGCTCATTGTAAGTCAAACTGGATGTTACAGTTAGCGGCTAAGATCATCGCCGTCGAGTTGGACCGGCGTGGGTCAAATTTATACACCTGCACGTGTTTGTACGAACGTGGCCGTTTTGACACAGTGCAGAGCCGGTGCGTCGTTCAGTTTGACAAGCTGTGCAGATGCCTGCCGAATGAGGTTAATAATGCGCTTAAACAAGGGACTCGCCGCCCGCTTAAAGCAGATCTCGTGATGCGACGATGGAGCCGGAAAATATTCAGGCAACGGATCAGAATCTTTAATTCGTACACTATTTGTTCATATTAAGCACTTGATTTACACCTTACGTTAAGATGGTGGAAATAAACTATTGAAACATTAAGCTTTATTGACTTCTCATTCTTCTTTACAGCTCGTTCGTTGTTATGGTAACTTTTTCCAACCTCAAGGGAAGTGGGTTGCGTTCAAGGGAAGTTGGTCAGATTTAACATCTTCTAGATCGGTTTTTCAGATTTCAAATTATATAGTTCGAAGGCCTTGGGCGAGTTTGGTCAGAAGGTTGTCCGCTCAGGTTTTGGACGAATGTATGTCGAGTCGGTTTGGCACTTCGGATTGACGGGCTGTGATCGCCGATCAATTCACGTTCGAGAATGTCGAACGGAAGCCGGAAAACACTATTTGCTTGACGAATAAACTTTGTGGTCAACCGGAACGGAAAATGAGCATCAAACGAAATTCTAAAAAGACAGCGCAGAAGAAGGATCCTAAGCCGCGATCGCAATGGATCGGGATCGGCATAGTCGCAACGCTGACGTTGATGCTTTGTTTGACGATCAATTACCGGGCGTTCTCACAGTTCGGCAAGGAAGCGGCCGAGAACGAGATGCTTGAGCAGCGGATCCAGGCCGTTACCGGCAATAACTTGTCGCTTCAGGAGCAGATACATTATTTGAAAAACGATCCGGACACGGTAGCCCGCGAAGTACGAAAATTCGGGCTTCGCCGATCGAATGAAAAAGTTTCCGTGCAGACGAACAAATAAGCGGAGAAATTTGTTCGCCAGCACATTTCCAACCCCATAATTACCGCCTTTTGCCTATCAACTCCGCGTTCCTTCAGGAAAACCTTCCAAAAACAATCTGCGGCTTGTGATATCCAGAATCACAAGCCGCACCACATTTTAAAACGAATGAAGAAGAGATCACGGATATGGCCGGTTCACCCCTGTTAAGAACTGGTCATCGCAAATCGCGTGGAGTTGAAAGACTCCTCGATCGGGCAATTTACAACTAACGGTTTCCCAAGTCGACCAACGGATCGATGGTACGGCGAATGTGCATGATGCCGGCGACGTCTTTGGCACGGACCATCCGTCGCAGTTTGCACTTCCGACAGGTTAGGTAAATTCCCTTACAATCATTTCTGTAGCAAATAATTTGCGACATACCGGCGCAGTTTTGGGCGATTGTTTTTCAGGTAATCAGGATGATCCTCTGCGATGCCTTCGTCTGGCCGGGCCAGCAGGATGAAAGCTTCGAGCAGGCCTTCTTTGTCTAGTTGGCCGAGAATTTAGAATTGATTATCCGGTAATTTTCCGGTTTGGGCAGCTTTGACGGCGGCTCTGAGAGATTCGGCTTCCTCGGCGAGGGAGTGACGATACTGTTTTTCCTTCGGGAAGGTTTTGGCGAATTTTTCATTCTTCCAGCTTTCACGCGTAGCCAGATAGGCGAGCCAGGAAGATGCGGACGGGTCTTTCGGGGCAATCGCGGTCTTGGGCACAGCTTTTCCTTTCGCATCGAACGTAAATTCGGGAACTTCGATGTCCGGATGGTGAAGATTTTTTCCTGTGATCTCGGACCACTGGTTTATGCCTCGGTGCGACATCCGGTTGTAGGGTTCGACGATGAATGCTTCGATGTAACGCTCGCGCGCCTGATCGTATTTTTTCTGTTTCATCAAAGGCGTTGCAGAATAGCGGTAAGCAGTTTCGCGATTCGGATCGATCGCGATGGCCCGCTGATACCATTTTTCGGCGCTGTCCCAATCGCCTTTCTGGACAAAGCAATCGCCACCGAGAACGCGGCCTGATAGACTTTGGGGTCGAGTGTGAGTACTTTTTGGAAGAGCTTGACGGCTTCCTCGTATCTTGATTGAGCGAAGAGGCTTTCAGCCTGGTTCATTGTTTTTCTGCTTCGGCGTTCTGCGAATATGCAGGGCCTTCGCCGCTGCCGGTGGGAGCTTGACCGCTCATTATCGCCAAGAGCGCATCAAGCTCCGGCTCGTTCATGCCCAGCTTCTTCGCTTCCTTCAATTGCTCAAGAGCCTTGGCGGACAACTGTTTAGCCTCTTCTGTACTATTCACCTGCTTCGATTTTGCGAGAAGGCTCCAGCCGTAAAAGAAACGGATCTGCGGATTGTCCGGCATCGCCTTGACCGCGATTTCAAGGTGCGGGATCGCCTCGGCAAACCGCTGCTGTTCTATGAGGGTGACAGCCTTTGCCGTCGCTTGGACTATTTCATCTTCCGTTTGGGCGCTCAGTGAAGCGAAGGCGGTAAAAATAGGACGACACACACAATTGTGCGCAGCGTGGGGAATCGTTTGATCATTACGTTTTATTTCCTTATTCGATTTGCCCTTGGCCGATCCAGTATTTATTCGGCGACGCGAGTTAGCGGGCTACCGTGAATTATAACGCCGGTGTCAATGTCTAGATGCCTCGGATACGGCATACGGTTGTGTGTGCCGCATATTGTTTTGTTCATTGCCTTTTCCGGATCATTCGATCCCGGCGATCTCGTCAACCGCCTGAGGATTTTCGAGCGACGAAAGATCGCCCAGGTCTTCGTTCAGATAGGCCGACCTTATTACTCGCCGCATTACTTTGGCGTTGCGGGTTTTTGGGAGGGCGGAGACGAAATGGATCTTTGACGGAGTGAGCGGTTTTCCCATATCGCGCGCG
>CAUJFK010000384.1 GCA_963169175.1 Acidobacteriota bacterium
AAAGCGGAACCCGTGGTTAGGATGAGAACGAGACTCAAAGCCCGCGTAGTGGGAGACAGAGAGGCGTATAACATCTATTGCTTTCAAAAATTTAGCAAAAAGTCTGCCGCCCGTTACACGGGCTTTGAGATTTGGGCTCGACTTACCCCACGTTTCGCTTCGATTCACGCGGGGCTACATATATGCCGCTGCTCCGCAGCTCTTTTAGGGTTTTGAAACAGCCTCTAACGCGCAGGCCTACGCATCTAAGCCTCATTTTTGTGCCTCAATAAAACTCGGAGTGTCGCACCTGCACTGTACCGCAAGGTAACGATTCGGCGGGCCGCAGTGTGCGAGATTTGAACCGAAGACGAACTTCGCAACGGCGACGTCCTGTCCGTCATCACTCAGGCCGAACAAAGTGTGCGTACGGCATATCCTGAGATCGCTCGGATATTTTACCAGCCGTCTGCTCCGGTGAGTGAAAATACCTAGCGAAATTGGGTAGTTTCCCTGAGGTCAATTGGCCGGACACCGATCTATAATCAAAATCATGAAGAGTGAGGCTTAGGCCATGAGAACAGTTTTCGTCACGTTGTGAAACAGAAGCGATCCCAATGATCTTGGCAATTGAATCTCAGTCTGATTGCTCCTTCACGCAGTGAGGCCAGCCGTGGGTAGTTCGGAGTTTTCCGTTCTGGCTGGCCTCACCCCCAAGACCTTCCAATATTACGAACGATCTCGTCTTGATCCCAAACTTCAGCCGATAACCCTTACGTAGGATGTCAAACTGGATGTCTTACGAACAGTGCCCGGCAATGTAACCTTTGCCGGCCATGGGGATTGCTTGAAATGAAGGAACTTTTGGACGAGCATCTGAACCCGCTCTTTCAACTGCTGAACTACAACCTCTTCGCGCTCGGAAATGCGAGGATCACTCCGCTTAGCATTCTTTCCATCATCGTCCTGATAATCGGGCTGTTTTACCTGTCGAGCAAGCTGAGAAGCCTCCTGCTTGGACGATTGCTTGCCAGAACGCGATTGGACCAGGGAGCCCAGCAGACGATAGGCACGCTGATTCGTTACGTTGTCCTGTTCGTCGGTTTTTTGATCATCTTCCAAACGGTCGGCATCGACCTGACGACACTCACTTAAACGAACATTTTGCCCGGGTTGAGAATACCGTTCGGATCGAAGACCTTTTTGATGGCCTTCATTATTTCCAGCGTCGGTTTATCGACAGCGTAGTGAAGATATTGCGATTTTACGTAGCCGATGCCGTGTTCACCGGAGATCGTGCCGCCGAGATCGACGGAGAGTTGGAACGTTTCGGCGACGCATTTGCGGGCACGGGCTATGGCGTCAAGGTCGTCGCGGTCAACGACAAAATTTACATGGATATTGCCATCGCCCGCATGGCCGAAATTGGCGACGAAGGTGTCGTGCCTCTTGCCAATCTGTTCGATCGTTGCAACAAGTTCGGGAACCTTTGATCGAGGGACCACGACATCCTCGTTTATCTTCAAAGTGCCGTATTTCATTAGGCTTGGGCTGATAGCCCGGCGAACGTCCCAGAGTTTATCCTCTTCATCCTTCGACCTCGCACGGAGAATATCAAAGCCGCCATTCTCCTTGATAATCCGTTCGACCAATTCCGCGTTCCTTGTAACCTCTTCCTTCGATCCATCAACCGCGACTAACAAAATCGCCTCGGCCTCTTTTGATAATCCAAAGGCATATTTTTCTTCGACGGCGGCGACGCAAAATTTGTCGAGGACCTCCATCGCCATCGGCAAAAGGCCTTCCGGAGTAAATTTCGTAAGCACTTTACATGCCGCTTCCATTGAATGGAAACTGGCGCGAACGGTCGAGGTGGCCCCAGGCATTGGGAGCAGTTTCAGGGTCGCTTCGGTAATTATCCCAAGCATTCCTTCGCTTCCGCACATCAGGCCGGTCAGATCAAAACCGACGACGTTCTTAACTGTTCTGCCGCCTGTATGGATAACTTCGCCCGTCGCTGTTACTACTTCCATTCCGAGAACGTGATGCTTTGTCACGCCATATTTCGGCGTTCGCATTCCGCCGGCGTTCTCGGCAATGTTGCCGCCGATAAAGCTGTCCTTATAGCTTGCCGGATCAGGCGCGAACATCAGGCCAACCTCGGCGGCCGCCTGCTGAACTTCGAACGTCGTCAGGCCCGGCTGGCATGTAATGTAAAGATCATCGACGTTGAGCTCAACGATTTTTTTCATCCGGTCGGTCCCGATCACGATGCCGCCGTCGACCGGCACGGCGCCGCCCGTGTATCCAACACCGCCGCCGCGTGCCGTCACCGGGAAAAGATACTCATTTGCAAGCTTGAGTATCGCAACCATCTCCGCTGTTGATTCGGGAAAAACCACGGCCTCTGGTGGAAACTTCTCCTTCACCGCGTCAGCGCCGTATGGCTCGACCCGATCAGGATCTACAACGACGTTCTCGTCGCCGACAATAGCTTTAAGCGCGGCAATAACCTCTGGCTTCGAGGCATTTGTAGTTTGCCGTCCGCTCGATTCAAAATGGATTGACCCGTACATTTTTTCTGAAATTATTGCCCGTCTGTTAAGGGCTTATCAAGGCCTTGAGGGCTTTCAGTTCCTCATTTCCAAACTTCAACTGTCAGCCCGGGAACGCGTTCAAACTCGCGTACGTTTGCTGTAATCATTACCAGCCCGTGAGCAACGCACGTCGCTGCGAGCCAGAGATCGTGAGGCCCGATGATCTCGCCTTTTGCCTCGAGTTCGGCCCAGACGCGTGCGTGCGTCCTGGCAGTCTCAAGATCGATATCGAGCACGGAGAACTGCGGCAATACACCTTCAACGCTCGCCGCTCGTTTTGTCCGAATATGTGGCTCATTGGCGCGGTGTACGCCATGGAGCAACTCGCTTGCAGATACCACGGAAATAAAGAAGTCTTCGCTCCCGCAATTCTCAACGAATGCGTTGAGGTCGAGACGGCCCCGCTCCGATTCAATAAGAATACTTGTGTCTATTAATCTTCCCACGGATCTCGAATCGGGATCTTGTTCATTGCCTCGCGCGCTTTGTCGATATCCTTACCGAATGCTTCGGCTTCCTCCGGCGTAAGGTGCGGCAAAGAGGCCATTATATCAGGCAGGTCCGACAGTTTGCGCCCAACGGGCAGGGGTCGGATCTCTGCTATCGGCTTATTTCCCCGAGTCAGAATGAACCGTTCGCCGCGATAGGCAACTCGATTTATATAATCCGCGAACTTTCGCGACATTTCAGTGACGGTCAATGTGCGGGGCATAATCTGAGCGGACCAGCATTGGCCTGATAATCATATTATCTGATTTTGGGAAAACGCGCAAGAGTTTCAGCACAAAAGATCGTCGTTTGATCTGCCTGATTCGCCGTATTTCTGCTAAACTCACTCAACCGACCTCCAAACTACTGACTCACGGCAAGTAAGAACATGGCAGAAAACAAAGATATCCCCACGGATGATTACGAACGCGAACTCGCGACCGATCTGGACGATAAGACGCCGGACAAGCCAAAAGGCATGCCGCTGCATACTAAGATACTGCTTGGGCTGCTTGCCGGCGTGGTCGGCGGGCTGCTGGTCAATTGGACAATGGGCGGGTCGGACCCGAACGTAGTTTGGTTTGTCAGCAATATTACCCAGCCGGTCGGGACTCTTTTTCTCAGCTTGCTGCTGATGATCGTTGTACCGCTGGTCTTTTCGTCATTGGTCGTTGGCGTTGCCGGTATTGGCGACATCCGAAAGCTTGGGCGGATCGGGCTAAAATCCTTTGCCTACGTCCTGGTGATTTCGGGAATCTCGGTTGTCATCGGCCTTGGGTTGGCCAACACCATCAAACCCGGCAACCGAATCAGCGAGGATGTGCAGGCCCAGCTTAAAGCAAAATTCGGCAGCGGTGCCACGACGGCCGCTGATGCTCAGAAGAAAGCGGCCGAGGCGGCAAAGTCAGATTCGCCGCTTATGCAGGCCGTAATGACCGTAGTGCCGAGCAAAGTGTTCTATTCCTTCTCCGGCTCTAATCCTAACATGCTTCACATCATGTTCTTTGCGTTAATGAACGGCATCGCGATCA
>CAUJFK010000385.1 GCA_963169175.1 Acidobacteriota bacterium
TCTCCATCGCGATCTCCGGGTAATTTCTCATGACTCCTTTCTATAGCCATTTACCCTCAACCGCCGAAAGCGGACATCTCACCTGCTATTCTCGTAGGACATATGATGTGCTAACTACACGCGTGCTTATTTCCCTTGCGCTCCGCGTGACCGTAATGCTATAGTTCGCTTTAGCATTTTCGCATACTCTTGAAGAATCAGATCATTTGATGAAGAATTCGTTCACGAGTTTCTTCCCCTTAATAGACAACCACAGAATCTCAGTCAGGCCGAGGTAAAACATGAAGTTTATGTGTCCCGAGAACCGTCTTATGAAACTGTCTTTGGCGATATTCGTCGTTCTCTGCGTCCTGGCCGGCGGCATGGACGCTCAATCGCGTAAGTCCTCGACGGCCGCAAAGAAAACTTCTACCAAGAAGAACGAAAAGCAGGCCAAGAACTCGCAAAAGACAAGTTCGTTAAAGACAGCCGCAAAAAAGGACACTAAGAAGGGGAAGTCAGCCAAGGAAAAAACGACGGCGAAGCGCAAGGACACCAAAGCTGACTCCAAGCGCGACAAACAGACCGCGAAGAACACAGGCAAAGATCGTAATTCGAAGAAAAAGCCCGACCCGAAAAAGGCCGCTGAGCTAAAACGCGCCGAGGCAGCACGCCGCCGAGAGGCCGAAGAAAGACGACGGGCCGCCATTGCCGAGCAGCGCCGACGTGAACAGGCCGCACGTGAGGCCCGCGAACGCAAACTAGCTTTCGAGCGCGGCCTTCGCACCGAAACAGTAGCCAACATTGAACAAGACAATACCGAAGGCGAGGACCTGCAGGTCCGCCGTGCCGCAGTCAACGCGCTTGGCAATCACGCGGGTACGGTGGTTGTGATGGAGGCCAAGACGGGCAAACTGCTTACGGTCGTTAATCAGGATTGGGCGATCAAAGAAGGCTTTAAGCCGTGTTCGACGATCAAGCTGGTGACTGGCGCCGCGGGGTTGAACGAGGACGTTATCAATGACGAAGGCGGCATTGGCGAATCCGCATCGGGAATGAAGCTTGATTACGCGATCGCCAAATCGAACAACGGCTATTTTCAGCGCGTCGGCTCAAGCCTTGGGAACGCCAAGATGATCGACTATGCCAAACGTTTAGGATTGGGCGAGCCGACAGGCGTCAATGCCGAGGGCGAGACCGCCGGGAGGCTTCCTTACGGAAACAATAATGCCCGGATCTATTCGCATGGTGACGATTTTGAAGTAACGCCTCTCCAACTTGCGGTCGTAGTTTCTGCTTTGTCCAACGGCGGGAAGAAGGTCGTTCCCTATTTTGCAAAAACACGGGTCGAACGGGCATCTTTCAGGCCGAAACCTGCCCGGGCCCTGGATATTCCGCGTGTCAGTTTTGAACGCCTCCTGCCGGGAATGGCTGGAGCGGCTGAATATGGCACTGCGCGGCGCGGTGTGGATGCTTCGATGGGCGTGGCCGGAAAGACAGGATCATGTATAGGTAGAGGATCATGGGTCGGGCTGTTCGCATCGGTCGCGCCGGTCGAGGACCCAAAATATTCTGTCGTCGTCATCACTCGCGGCCAGAGCGAACGGGGCAGAGTAGCAGCGGCGATCGCCGGGCAGATATATGAGACGCTTCGCCCGCGGATCAGCCGTGACCCGGAAAGCATCTGGGCCAAACGAACCATGAAACCGGAAGACGTTCAAACCGCAAAGGCTGGTGACGAAGACGAAGACGATGCCGGCTCGCCGGAAAGCGACCAGGCGGTGCCGGAAGCTGTGCGTACCGCTGCGCCGCAGCCTGCGGTCACGAAGCTGGTCCAGAAGACCGGGCGGTCCAAACCTGTCTTTAAGCCGATCGTGATTGAATATGACCGAACGGGTGCTGAAAAGAGCGGAGCATCGCGTCCGCGGGTAATTAAGAACTAACTTGCGGCCGATAGATACAAGGCCACGTCGATCCCGGATCGCCGGCCGATTTCCATTTCAGGAAACCGACCGGCGATCTTGCTGTTTTGGGTACCGATTCTGCTTGACACGGGCCTGATGTTTACGGGATTATGTACACTTCCCAACACGGAACGTACGGTTATTATGACGGGAGTAACCACGTATTCGCGCGGTCAAATATTTGCAACTATTCTATTGAGCGGTACATCTGAATCATCGCCACCTGAGGTTACGTTTTCCAGGTTGGCCGGCGACAGTATCTTAGGTTTATTAAGTTGGAGGTAGGGAATGAAAACGGTCTTTAGACTTTCAGGATTGGCGGTGCTATCCGCCGCATTTTTGGTGTTTGCACCCGCTGCGTCGTTCGCGCAGGACCAGAACTGTGCAGACACTGACGGGCAAACGGCGCTCTATACAAAGTTCACGGAACTTTATCCTAAAACGGATCTGCCGAGCCGAAAAGAGGCAGTTAATACGGCGAAGTCGTTCGTCGAAAAGTACGGGTCGTGCGAGCCCTTGAAAGAGCAGATCGACTATTTTAAGAAAGCCATTCCGGCACTCGAGGACGCGATCAAAAAGATCGAAGAGGCCGAATGGCTCAAGGTGCGCATTACCAGATTTGACGCCGGTGTCAAAGGGAATAATCCCGATGAGGTATATGTGGCCGGCAAAGAGATCCTGACCAAGCAGCCCGATAATATGAATATCATCCTCTCGATGGGGTTGATCGGGGCGTACCAATCGAACGCGGCAAACAATTACAAATACACGACCGATGGGCTTCAATATGCGAACCTGGCCTTGGGCAAGATCAATGCCGGCGCCGAGTTCACGAAGATAGGCGGAAAGGCCGGGGCATTTCAGTTCGAGATGACAAAGCCTGATGCCATCAACGAGCTGAAGTACGCGATCGCCTACCTCAACTATTACGGCAAAAAGGACAAAACGGCCGCCTTGCCGCTGTACTATGAGCTTTCACAGGGCGGCGGCAATTTCAAGGAAGATCCGAGGATATACGGCACGATCGGCGACTATTATGTCGAACAGCGAAAGCCGATAGCCGAAGAGATCCGGCTGAAGATAACCGAACAGCAGGCTGCCGGAACAACGGAAGAGCGGAAAGTAGCGTTGGAAGCAGAGATCAAACCGCTTGTCGCCCTGTTCAATGGCTACAACGAACGTATTCTTGATGCATACGGCCGGGCATACAAGGTCACGAAGGAGACGCCCGCCAATAAAGCTTACAGGGATAATCTGTACAAGATAATGCAGGATGTTTATAAGAACCGGTTCCCGGACAAGGAGAGCGGCCTCGATGCCTTTATCTCGCAGGCGGTCGCAAAGCCTTTCCCGAACCCGACATCGGTGGTAGAACCGGTACAGGACGCAGAACCGGTAAAGACAACGACCACGACGACAGGTGCGGCAACCGCACAGCCGGTGGCACCGAGTGCTCCGGCAAACGGCAAGACAGCGGCCACTACGGCAAAGCCCGCAGCGGGCGGAGCAAAGACCGCGGCGGCCACAAAACCAAGGCGTAAATGATCAACCACTGAAATCTAAAGATCGGCCGGGCAGCAAGCGCCCGGCTTTCTTTTTGTTCTTAATCCTCTTAGAATTATGGATGCTGCATGGATCTGGAGCCGTTAGAAAAATTGATCGGGCATAGTTTTGCCGATCCTGAGTTGCTCTTGCGGGCACTTACTCACCGGTCCTGGGCCCATGAGAAGTTTCCGGGCGAGGCTGACGACAGATTATCTGAGATCGAGAATGAGTCGCTCGAATTTGTCGGTGATTCGGTGCTTGGATTGGCGGTCGCCGAATGGCTTTACCGGACGCATCCGGGCATGAACGAAGGCGACCTAACGATGATGAAGCACCGGCTGGTCAGCTCGACCACATTGTCCGAAATTGCCCTATCTCTTGATCTGGGCAGCTTTATCCGGCTCGGCCGCGGCGAGATAAAAACGGGCGGGGCCGAGAAGCCGGCAATTTTGGCTGATGCGCTTGAGGCGGTCATAGCCGCGGTTTTCTTTGATGGAGGTTATGCGGCGGCCGCGAAGTGTGTGGCACAAATCTTTGCCGCAGATCTTGCGAACGCCACACCGCGTGCATCGAACGATTCTAAGACGATGCTGCAGGAAAGGCTGCAGGCGGCAAAAATGGCGGCCCCGACCTATTCGTTGATAAGCACGGAAGGCATGCCGCACAACCGCACATTTGTCGTCGAAGCGCGATGGGCCAATGGCAGTTCTGTCGGGACGGGCCGATCGATCAAATCAGCCGAAATGATGGCGGCCAGCGAGGCCCTGAGTTCATTTGCGGCAAAAGAAACGGACGGCGGCGAATGAGCGTATAGGCCTAAGGTTATCGTTCAGAGTTTATTTTATGAGTGACGAGACAAAGGAAACAGCAGAAGTAAAAGACCCCAAACCGGTTGGGCCGCCGAAGTCGGTATTTCGCGAATATTTCGAATCTTTTACGATCACGCTGATCATGGCGTTGTTCGGTATGACGTTTGTCCTGCAGGCAGTAACGGTGCCGACAGGCTCGATGCAGAACACGATACTTGTCGGCGATTATCTCCTGGTAAACAAGTTTATTTTTACTCCGGGCGGCTGGGATATGCCGTTCCTGCCGCAGCGCGAGATACAGCGCGGCGACATAATCGTTTTCAAATATCCCGGCAACAGGGTCAACCCGCGTAAAGACAGCAGCCGCAACCCGCCGCTGCAGCCGTATCAGATCAATTACGTAAAACGTGTGATCGGCTTGCCGGGTGAGACCGTTGAATTCAAGGACAATCATGTTTATATAAACGGCCAGCTTTTGCCGGAACACCGTATCATCGGTGATGCCGACAGCGAGGTTGCCGCCCTGGAAACACGCGAGTTCGAACCGCGCAAACCCGAAGATAAATGGGACGTCTATTATTCGGCCGAAACGATGAAGGACGTCCAGCGCGAGCGGCGGTTGATGCGGCCCGATTACGAGTTTGCCGTTCCGGGCAAACCGATGGTCGTGCCTCCAAACCAGTTTTTCGTTATGGGCGACAGCCGCGACAACAGCGAGGACAGCCGCTTTTGGGGCTTTGTGCCGCGTGAATTGATCATCGGCCGTGCGATGTTCGTTTACTGGTCCTGCGACCGCGCCGCCTCGAACGGCAATATGTTCGGGTGTTTAACGAATCCAAGGCTGAATCGGATCGGGAAGTTTGTGAAGTAGCGGCTATGACTCGCGGAACCATTAGCGAGCAGGATCGGTTTGGCGTAGGCTAACTCATATTCAATGAAGCTAAATTTTAGCGAAGAAGTTTCAGGCGCCCTGCATTTTGACCGGCCGGTCGTGGCGCTCGAATCCACCGTTATTGCCCACGGGCTGCCATTCCCGCAGAACATTGAAACCGCCTACAAGCTTGAACGCATCATTCGCGAAAACGGAGCGACGCCGGCAACTATTGCGATCTTCGACGGTGAGATATGCGTCGGGCTGAATGATGCACAGATCGAATCATTGGCAACCGCGACGGATGTGCGGAAGGTTTCGGTGCGCGACCTGCCGCTCGTTATTGCCGGAAAGCGCAACGGAGCGACAACTGTTGCCACAACAAGCCTGATAGCCGATCTGGCCGGCATCCGTGTCTTCTCGACCGGCGGCATCGGCGGTGTTCATCGCGGCAGGGCCAATGACATTTCGGCCGATCTGCCGGTCCTAGCCAATACGCCGATCCTTGTTGTGTGTTCCGGTGCAAAATCAGTGCTTGATCTTCCCGCAACGCGCGAATGGCTTGAAACATACGGCGTTGTGGTGCTTGGGTGGCAATGCGATGAACTGCCGGCATTTTATTCTCGATCGAGCGGCCTAGCCATCGACGGGCGGGTCGATTCAGATCGCGGAGCGGCGGCGGTCTTAAAGGCACGGGATGAACTTGGGCTGCGAAATGCGGTCGTGTTGGCGGTCCCGGTCCCTGAGCAGGCGGCTATCGACGGGGATGAGTTAGAAGCAATGCTGGAGCGGGCCATCGTCCTTGCCGCTGAAAGTTCGATCAGCGGTAAGGAAATAACGCCATTTCTACTGTCTCAGCTCTCACAGATCAGCGGCGGAAAGACGTTGGCCGCAAATATTGCACTGCTCGAAAACAACGCCCGCGTCGCGGCGGAGGTCTCGCTAAAGATCGAACGCTAGGGTATTGTGGGCGTACAATTCTTCGTTTTCGGTGGTTAGATCGGGAAAATACGAAGAAGAGGAGGACCAGTGGTCACGGCGTCGCTGCGTTCCCGCGATTCATTTTTGTTTTCAAAGAAGCCATCCGCTTTTCAGCTTCCAACGCCTCGGCAGACGCGGGGAACTTCCCGATCAATTCGCGCCAACTTGCTCCCTCGTAATGATAAAGCCGCGAATTCGGATTGAATAAGAAAAGTATCCCGATCTTTCGGTACCTGTCGAGCATATTGAAGTTGAGATAGTAGCTGTGAAGCGGAGCGGCAGACGCGGCCATTTCTCGACGGCTAAGCCGTGAGGAAGCGTCCTTTGAAAGTTTTGCGGCAGCTTCTTCCAACAGGTCACCGTAAAGGAGCAATATCGACCGCCGAAATTGTGACTGCGGGAAATGCTCGAAGAACGCGGCCGCAAGTTCGATCTGTTCAAAACCGCTCGATGCCTGTATCAGCCGCGCAAGCCGGGCGTCATCACCCTCGCGGAATTTGCCAAAAACGGCGTCGGCCTGCACCCATCCCGCATAGCCGGGCGGAGCAGACACGCGATAAAATTTAACTCCGTCAGCTTCGGTAACGCCGAGTATTCGAACCTTTCTGCCGCGCCGCATTCGCTGGACGGCCTCGGCAAAAAGGCTTGGCCTTGCTCGCAGGACCGAAAGCGTTTCATCCATCACAAGCGCCCAACTGCCAACCTCGCTTGGCTTTGCGGATGCGGCAGCGGGCCTTTTTACAGCCGTTCGCGGCCGGCGCTGAGCTTCGGCTGCGCTGGCGAAAGACACCATCAGCATCAACGTTGTTCCAATTTTGCGAGAAAAGCTCATACTTTCAACCGCATGAACGTGTTATCTGGCACCGCGTATCGCCTTGCCCAGCTTTTCGTTTAGGCCGGCGTGATGAAAATGACAGATCGCTATCGCGAGGGCATCGGCCGCGTCATGAGGCGTCGGGGCAGATCTTAGGCCAAGCAGCAGTCGCACCATCTCGCCGACCTGCTGTTTTTCCGCGTTGCCGTATCCGACGACCGTTTTCTTTACCAATCGCGGGGCGTATTCAGCGATCGACAGCCCGCGCTGTTCCGCCATCAGCAGCATGACGCCGCGGACCTGGCCGAGCTTCATCGCAACATTTACGTTTATCGAATAAAAAGCTTCTTCGATCGCCATCGCCTCCGGCCGAAGGCGTTCGGCCACCTCATCAACGCTGGCAAAGATCTTGGCCAGCCGCTTTGAGAACTCCTGCCGCGGGTTTGACCGAACGACGCCGAACTCGACCAGCGAATACTTATTCCCGCTGCCTTCGACGACACCCCAACCGAGCGTTTCGCTGCCTGGGTCGATACCTAAAACTCTCATCTGGCCTGATTATGCGGGATGCGGAAATGAAGACAAGATAACGCAGGTTACCCAAGGATGCAACTCTTGTGCGGGAAACCTGGCACATCGACACGAGCTTGATGCGCGGGCCTCACGGTGACGCCGCCGCTCGCGGGCGAACTTTCGCATTTTGTAAATTACACCAAGAAACCTTATCATTTCAAGATACACCTTAGCGCCCATAAGACGAGGAAAATGAACGCTCAAGCCGCCGCCCTACCCCCAAAACGATCCATCAGCGCACTGCTCGCCGAGATAGTAGATTATGCCGGATTGTTTCCGCCATCGCTTTTGCCGATGAAAGATGCGGTCGCGAATTATTTGCAGTATCGTTCGGGGGAGCACGGCTGGATGCTTGGCAGGTTCGTTCTGCCGGTTGCCCGGCTTAATGAATTTCTTGAGGCCGCCGAGGACCTATTTTCCGACGGCGACCCGTGGCGGCTTAGTGTGTTGGCGGGCGAGGATATCGCGTCCACGATCCGTGAGATAAAGCTGTTCAATTCGCAGAACGCAGGCCGTGCTGTGTGCGATTCGCTGGAGGTCAAGGCGAACACTGTTTCAAAGATCGAGAACACGGTCGCGGCCCTTCCGGAAGATCTGACGACATATTTTGAGATCTCTACGGGCGAGAATTTTGCCGAACTGCTCTCGATGCTTTCGATAAAACGCCAGCGGGCAAAGATCCGGTCGGGCGGTACGACGCGTGAAGATTTTCCGCCGACCCGCGAGATCGTTCGGTTTGTGCGAACGTGCATGGCGGCAAATGTTCCATTCAAGGCAACGGCCGGGCTTCACCATCCGATCCGCTGCTTTCGCCCGCTGACCTACGCCGTGAATGCGCCGCGCGGGACAATGCACGGCTTTTTGAACGTTCTGCTGATGACCGGCTTTGCGCGTGAGAGCTTCCGCGTTGCGTTGCTTGAGGAACTGATGGAAGAAGAGTTTGACGAGATATTTGCCTTTCGCGACGATGGAGTTGCATGGCGGGGCGAATATTTCCTATCAGCCGCCCAGCTAGAGATACTGCGGCGCAAAGGGATGATCTCATTCGGCTCATGCTCGTTCACCGAACCCGTCGAAGACCTGAAGGCCTTAGGCCTGCTCTAGGCAGAAACACGACCGGTAGGGAGTGTGCCTTGTCGGATTTTGGATTTTGGATTTCCGATTTTGGATTTGCTTAACGGAGAGACGCAGGCAGAAACACGACCGGTAGGGAGTGTGCCCCAGCAGGCAGATACACGACCGGTAGGGAGCGTGCCCCGCAGCTTGTACATATGTCAGATCACGAATGGGACGATAGCCAATATCCGCTGGCGTACCTGATCACCATCAGGACCCACGGCACTTGGCTGCACGGCGACCAAAGAGGTTCCGTCGATCGGCACGGCAAAAATATATACGGTGCCGAGCGAATAGCGCTCGACCCGGTGTATTCGGTAACAATGGATCGAAACATGATCTCTGAGCCATTTTTGCTTAACGCCCCGCAACGAGCCGTCGTCGAATCAGCCATTCGGAACGTTTGCAATCACCGGCTTTTCGGACTACCCGCAATTCACGTTAGAACCAATCACACGCACATAGTAGCCGTTGCGCAAATACCGCCCAAGCTGATGATGAATGCCTTTAAGGCCAATGCCACACGGGAACTCCGCGAGTCAGGTCTAGTTGCGAGGGATCAGCGCGTTTGGTCACGCGGCGGAAGCACTCGATATTTGTGGAAGCCGAATAATGTCGAGCGGGCGATAGATTACACGATTAACGGCCAGGGCGATGAGCTCCCCAACTTTTAAGGCAGAAACACGACCGGTAGAGAGTGTGCCCGCCTGAGGCAGAAACACGAGCAGTAGCGAGTGTGCCCGTTGAGCCGAAGCCGGATCGCCCAACAAGCCATCTGTCGCGAAGTTGAGTAGTGTTGGACTGAGATTGTACATGACCAACGGG
>CAUJFK010000386.1 GCA_963169175.1 Acidobacteriota bacterium
GGTTTTATAGGAATTCGACGTATTCTGAGGATGTTCGCGGAAAATTTGACTACATAATGACTCGCCTCTTCTCGCGTGAAGCCGAGGACGGGCGAAGGACAATGCTGTTCGATCACAGTGAGATGATCGCGCATATCAACAAGCTTTATGCCGATTGGTCGAGCATCGCCCTCTATACAAGCACTGACGATTCATCTGAGATAGAGCTGACGTTGATCCGATTTGAGGAGTTTATTCTTGAGATCGAGCAGGCCAGTACCTTTGGCGAACTTCTTGGATCAGATTTCTTCAACCGGCTTCGCTCATACAAGGAAGAATCGGCCGAGATCTTTTATGTTCCCGAGGTCCTTGCCGCCGCGATGAAGTGCAATCTTGTGGTCGGCAACCGGTACGTGGAATTGATCGCCCTCGAACGGAATGCTCGGAGTTCGGAAAAGGTTGAGGAAAGATACGGCTCGGAATTTGACCATATCGTTTCAAACGCAGCCGGAAAAACGCTTGCCCTAACGGACGTTCTCAGTCTTGATATCGATGTTTCCGCAAGCGAACCGCAGCGGCGTGCCAATGCCGTCCCGGCATTTATCCCTAAGGTTTCCATGCCTAAGCCCGAGCAGCCGGAAAAGAGGGCCCGATTCGATCTCTTTGGCGTTAATCGCTGGCTCGCCGGCTTTTGCGTGGTTGTAGTACTTGCCGGAACAGGAGTTTTTGTCTGGGCGGAAAGATTTGCCGGCGGCGCTGATACTGGTGTAACGATGGCCAAGCCGGTTGAGATCGACGTGCCGGAGGCCAGCAAATATCTAAAGGACGCACGGTTCACGAACGAAACACTTTACGCCGTCACAACGCCTTCGTTTGAAACGCTTACCGAGACTGAAAAGAAGGAATTTGTCGGAAAGGTCCAAAACTTTGCAGTTTCCAGGAAACTTGCGAGCGTAGCTTTGCTCAACCGCGAGGGCCGAACCGTCGCCTTTGCTTCAAAGAGCCGACTCGAAGTGGTCGCAAAGTAAGGCGGGAGACTGATTTTTTAGAACAAGATAGGTCACACCATCGCAATCTGAGAGCTTTTCAGGCATTCTCAGGTGGCGGAGATTTGTGTTTTTTGGGGCATCCTTTGTTCTTTAATGTATTACAAAAATGTTGGATGTTCTCTCAATGCCTACGATAATGTCGGAAATAGATGCAGGGCAGGCTTCAACATAGGCCACTAAGCCATTGTAAAACAATCGCTTATAGGAATAAGCCAAGATTGGCATATAGATTGCTTCGCTGATTATCTCACAATACTCTGTGAGCGAAACTATTTCAGGAGCATCAATGAATCCAAAATCGATAATTTCCTATGCTGCGGAACACGAGGCGAAGTTCGTATCTATCCGGTTCACGGACCTGCCCGGCGCTTGGCATCATCTTACATATCCTATACATAATCTGACCGAAGATGTTTTTGAGGACGGCTTCGGCTTCGACGCTTCGAGCCTTCGCGGCTGGGCCGTTATTCATGAATCTGATATGCTTTTGATCCCCGATTCGTCGCGGGTCTGGATCGATCCATTTGCTGAAGAAACGACGATCTGTCTGATCGCCAATGTCGTTGAGCCGATAACCAAGGAAGGTTACGGGCTCGATCCGCGGTCGGTGGCGGTGCGGGCCGAAAGCTATCTTCGTTTTACCGGCATCGCCGACACCGCCTATTTCGGCCCCGAGGCGGAGTTCTTCATTTTTGACAACGTCTCATTCCACAACGATCAGAATTCCGCCGGATTTACTGTCGATTCCGAAGAAGGGCATTGGAACACACGACGGCGGGGCGATCTCGACAACCCGAATCTCGGCTATCATATCCGTGCGAAAGAGGGTTACGTTCCCGTGGCTCCGGTTGACACGCTCATTGATCTGCGAAATGCGATCTCGCTCGTTTTGGCGGACGTTGGCATCGACGTCGAATGTCATCATCACGAGGTTTCAACGGCGGGGCAGTGTGAGATCGATTTCCGATTTTCGAACCTTCTTCACACCGCGGACAACGTAATGTTGTTCAAGAACGTTGTGAAAAACACCTCAGTAATGCACGGCCACACGGCCACATTTATGCCAAAACCGCTTTATGGCGACAACGGTTCGGGAATGCACGTTCACCAATCCCTGTGGCGGGAAGGCAATCCGCTGTTCGCGGGCGAGGAATACGCTGGATTGTCTGAGATGGCGAAATTCTACATCGGCGGCCTTCTCAAGCATGCGCCGGCGCTCGTCGCTTTTGGAGCACCGACAACGAACAGCTACAAGCGGCTTGTACCGGGTTTTGAGGCACCGGTCAACCTTGCTTATTCAGCCCGGAACCGGTCTGCGGCGGTTCGTATACCGATGTTCTCGCCTTCGCCAAAAGCCAAGCGGCTGGAATTTCGGCCGCCGGACCCGAGCTGCAATCCTTACATCACGTTCGCGGCCCTTTTGATGGCAGGTTTGGACGGAATTCAAAATCGGATCGACCCAGGTGCTCCGCTCGACAAGGACATTTACGATCTTCCGCCGGAAGAACTTGCAAATGTGCCTTCGCTGCCGGGCAGCCTTGACGACGCTTTGGATGCTCTTGAAAAAGATCACGAGTTCCTGCTCAAAGGCGATGTGTTCACCCGCTCGATGATCGACCGATGGATCTCGTACAAACGCGAGAAAGAGATAACGCCGCTTCGCCTGAGGCCGCATCCGCTTGAATTTTCAATGTATTACGACGTTTAGTTTCAAGTGATAGTATAATGCCGTCATCGTGCGCACTTTGGAGGCAGAAGCCGCCGACCTCCGCCGATGGCGGCAAATTATTCGCCGCAACTAACGTTGATATGAAGATCGAGCCAGCAACTCTTAATGGAAAACACGTCGTACTTGAGCCGATGTTGTTGGAGCATGTTGATGAACTTGCCGCGGTTGGGCTTGACCCCAAGATCTGGGAAATAATGGTCGACCAGATCTCTGATATCAACGGAATGCGTCGATTTGTTGAGAGTGCTCTGAGCGATCAGGTGACGGGTACCGCCTTGCCATTTGTTACACGCGATCTTGCGTCCGACAAAATTGTAGGCTCGACGCGATTTGGCAATATCGACGCGACAAATCGGAAGGTGGAGATCGGTTGGACGTGGCTCGCACCAGCCTGGCAGCGGTCGGTGGTAAATACTGAAGCCAAATTGCAGATGCTAACCCACGCCTTTGAAGTTTGGAGATGCATCCGGGTCGAGTTCAAGACCGACGCCCTCAATCAACGGTCTCGCGCGGCAATTCGACGGCTTGGGGCAAAGGAAGAGGGAATTCTCAGGCAGCACATGATCACCGACACTGGCCGGTTTCGTGATTCGGTCTATTTTAGTATCCTCGATAACGAATGGCCTCAGATCAAACCAGAACTTCAACGAAAATTGGGCAAGTGATGCGTACCGTCCTACCGGCGCTCGGGTGCCTCCTCGTATTTGCCTTTGCCGGGTGCGGAGAGCAGGGAACTGGGCGAAACGGAAATACTTCTTCCAGACCTGACGGCACGCCCGCAGTAGCCAAGAGCATAGCTCCCGGGCAAGTGAGTGTCGACCCAAATGCCTCAGCGAATACGGCCGAAAATCCGGTTGCGGCTACCCGAAACCGCAAACGCGACGAAATGCGGCAAGCGGCGGGCGATCAGCCGGCGAATTTTGATATCGAGGCAATGCTGAACCGTTCGACCCGCCCTGCGCCCGAAAATTCGACGTTCGCCGTCGCAATGGCAAACGTTGTGGTCGAACGCCGTATTTTTCTTAAGCATCCTGTTCTGGCTAAGGTCGAGAAAGTGACCGACGGCGCCCGATCTACCTTGAAGGTTGAGACGACTGACGGCAGGACGATCGATCTTAGGCCGAATGCAGTGGACGCTTTGTCAGTCGCGTCATCCGCTGCGATCATGCAGGCAGCGGGGCTGCAAATGCCGGCTTCGCAGCCAATGGATCGAAAGCCCGGTGCCGCAAATCGGAATTAGCTGCTGAATCCGGCCGACGATGGTGTATAATTGACGCGGTATGGAACGCTTGTCGGTTATATGCCCATGTTGTGAAGCTGCTTTGATGATAGATGCGCAGACCGGCGCAATCATTTCGCACGCTGAGAAAAAGAAGGTCCTTGGATCATTTGACGATCTGAAGGGAGAGCTTGGAAAGCAAAAGGAACTTCGCGATGCCTTGTTCACACAGGAGATGAGTTCGTTGAAAGACCGCGAGCGGCTGCTTGACGAAAAATTCCGCGAAGCGATGAAGCGTGCGGATGTTGACAAGGACAAGCCGTTCAGGAATCCGCTTGATATGGATTAAATTGGCCCGAACACTGACGTTTGAGTGTTCTTAGATCCTTCCCCGTTCCTCTTAATAACCCATTGATGACTGCTCCGAAAAGTGAAACGCACCGCGCCGCAACGCCCGCCGAACGCCTTATCGTCGCGCTCGATGTGGCGAATGCTGACGACGCCCGGCGGGTTGTCCGCGAACTTGAAGGTGTTGTGACAACGTTCAAGATCGGCCTGCAACTATTCTCGGCAGCAGGGCCTTCATTTGTTGTGGAGTTAGTATCCGAAGGAAAGTGTGTATTTTTGGACCTCAAGTTTCACGATATCCCTAATACTGTGGCAAAGGCCGGGATCGCGGCCGCTCGGCTTGGTGTTTGGATGTTTAATGTTCACGCTTCCGGTGGCGGCGAAATGATGCGGACGGTTGCGGAGGAAGTTTCGGAATTTTGCGTTGCCGGCAACCGCATGCGGCCGTTGATCATCGGTGTAACGGTACTGACGAGTTCCAACGTCGATACATTGCTGGAAGCGGGCGTAGGGGCGAACGTCGAAACGCAAGTTGCCAGGCTGGCCCGTCTCGCTGCAGATTCCGGGCTTGACGGTGTGGTTGCTTCGGCAAATGAGATCGGGCTGATCCGCGAAGCGGTTAAATCTTCCGGGTTTGTGATCGTCACGCCTGGCATCCGGCCTCTTTCTGCAACAAACGACGATCAAAAACGTGTAATGACTCCGGGAGCGGCTATCTCGGCGGGAGCCGATCATTTGGTCGTCGGCCGGCCGATCCTGGATGCCGCGGACCGGCCTGGTGCCGCAAGAAAAATCCTGGCGGAGATCGGTGCCGCCGATTAAGGCCACTTCACTGCATTTATGCGCTTTCATTTATTCACGGTAATGCTGCGACGAACGGTCGGATTTGCGACATGGGCGGGACTGTCGATCTTGCTGGTCTGGGCACTCGTACATGCACGGCCGGCGACAGCATCTAATGATCTTGGGTTCAAGATCGGCGAACGTTTGACCTACACGGTCGGCTTTGAAAAATTTTCGAATGTTGCCTACGCCGAACTCTATACGGTATCAAAAGGAAAACTTGGCGATGCCGAGGCAATTGAGTTGCGGGCTCGCGTGAAGACACTCGATTTTGTCAGTGCCGCGTTTTATCTGATCGACGAATCGCGAACGGTCTTTGCCGCACCTGACAGCGGAATTCCGCTCTATATTGCCCGGACAAGAAATGTCGGCGGCCTGCCAAAGGAAACATTCCAAAACAACCTGGCCGCGCCAACGGGGAATTTCGATCTGGTGACGATGATCTACAAGATCCGGAATTCTGAAGCGTCGGGATCATTCAACATTCAGGAAGGCGAAAAGATCTACACCGTAACATTTCAAACAACAGCTGGTGAACGGATCAGGACCGACGCGGGCGAGTTCGACACTTCCTTGATAAATGTCCAGTGTGAGTATTTCACGGAGATCGGGCTTAAGGACTTTCGGATAAATTTGAGCACGGACGAAGCTAAGGTCCCGGTGGCTGTCCGATTCCGAACGCCCAAGGGTGAGTTTCGGGCAAAGGTCGCGAGCATTCAGAATCTTGAACCGCAGGTTGAAACAATACCTACTCCGTCACCGGTGACCACGCCGCTGCCGACGCCCAGGCCTTCCACAACACCAACACCGCGGGCATATAACGACAATCAACCGCTTGCCGCAGATCTTTCGTTCGATCTTGGCGAAACACTCGAATACAGGCTTTCAACCGGGGGACAGCCTGTTGCTACGTTTGTCCTAAAGGCGGCGGAACGGAAACAGTTTAAAGGTGTTGACAGCCTAATCCTTACCGCGAGCGTAAACGAAGCATCAGGCGAGCCGTTCACGGCCGGCGACAGCATTCGAGCGGTCGTCGATCCGGAAACGCTTGGACCCCGCGAACTCGATATCAAATTGAGCGGAGCGCTTGCTGCAGCCAACCAGACAGCTATCTTCGACGAAAAGACAAATACTATCTCATTCAGCGCAACCGGAAGGATCGACGCACCCGTGGGCACGCACAGCATTCTTAGCCTTGCGTATGCGATGCGGTCATTCAATCTGAAGCCGAGCAAAGATACCTCGAACCCAATAAATGACACGCGGGTCGCTGTGTTCTGGGAAAATCGCCCGTATATTTTTACCCTAAGGCCGGGGGCGGCGGAGACGATCAATCTAAAGGGCGAGACGGTTTCGGCCCAGCCGATCAGCATTACGACGGGTAACCCGAAGTTGGACGCGCTGAATATAAAGGTTTGGCTTGCGAATGACGAAAGCCGGACCCCGCTCAGGATCGTCGCCGGGACCTATCAGGCCGACCTTATCTCATCAAGGATAATTCCACCTCGCTGAAATATTCGCGGCAGGTCAGGCAGATACGTCTGATGTGACCTGTTGTATTCCGAAATTCCGATTTCCTTCCTCTGCTTTCGGTAAGTGGTAACTCTTTACCGCTGAATAAGATGAAGGGAAATGCGGAATAAGATGAACGCGGGCCATCGTCCATTCCACGCGGGATGAAAATGGCTTTTTTGGCGAACGCAGAAAAAATTACAATTGAAATTGAAATCGAATTTCAATTAGAGTATGATTACCGTGGATATGGAAAGCAAAAACATCATTCCTGCCGGAACGGAAACGCTGCATCTCAGATTATCAGCACTGGCACCGGGGCGCGAGGCCCGCGTGGCCGCTATCAACGGTTCGGACGTTACAAGCCGTAGGCTAAAGGAAATGGGCGTTGTACCGGGTGTCTCGGTCCGCCTTGTGAAAACGGCTCCGTTCGGCGATCCATTCGAAGTTCGCCTTCTGGGTTACAGCCTGGCAATGCGCCGGAGCGAGGCTGACCTTATCGAAGTGATCGCATAGTGCGACGGTAAAGAGATGCAGCCCTCAGTGTCTGACCCGGCCGTTCAAACCGCCATTAACACGGTGGCGCTTGCCGGAAATCCGAACGCCGGAAAAACAACCTTATTCAATTTCCTTACAGGCCTCAGGCAAAAAGTAGCAAACTATCCCGGTGTGACCGTTGAATGGCGGTCGGGAAACTGGAGGGTTGGTGATGCAAATGTCACGCTGATCGACCTGCCCGGGCTGTACAGTCTCGAGACCACCTCCATCGACGAATCAATCGCCCGCGACGTACTTCAGGGAAATGTTGCCGGTGTTCCGAAGCCCGATGCGATCATTGCGATCGTGGACGCGACCAATCTTGAACGGAACCTATATCTCGTCACACAGCTATTCGACCTGAACATTCCTGTTGTCGTTGCATTGACGATGGTGGACGTTTTCGAAAAGCGCCGGCACAAGGTCAATATCGGTCGGATGTCGCGGCGGCTTGGTGTGCCGGTGGTTCCGGTAAAGGCGGCTGAGGGTGAGGGAAGAGACGACCTTGAACGAGCTGTTAGATCCGTTGCGGGAACGGAGCCCAAATTCACATTCCACACTTCGACAAACGGTGATGGCGACAGCGGCGAGAACACGCGTATCTTTGCCCGCTACAGTTTTATTTCGAGGGTAGTGCAGGATTCGGTCGTGCATAACGACCGTGACGCACACGAATTATCGGAAAAACTTGATCGCGTACTGACACATCGGTTCTTCGGCCTTGCGATCCTGATCGCCGTACTTTTGCTTGTCTTTCAAACTATCTTCACCTGGGCCGCGGTTCCGATGGAACTGCTTGACGCGGGATTTGGCTGGTTGGGCGATGCCGCCAAAAACATACTCCCTGCGGGCATTCTGGCCGACTTGATCGTGGACGGAATAATTGCGGGCGTCGGCGGCATTTTGGTTTTTCTGCCTCAGATCCTGCTGCTTTTTCTGTTCATTTCGATCCTTGAGGACACGGGTTATATGGCCCGGGCGGCCTTTCTTCTGGATAAACTAATGAGCCGTGTCGGCCTGCACGGAAAGGCGTTCCTGCCGCTCATGAGCAGCTTTGCGTGCGCAATTCCGGGCATCATGGCGACGCGGACGATCGAGAACTCGCGCGACCGTTTTGCGACCATTATGATCGCGCCGCTGATGAGCTGTTCGGCGCGGCTGCCGGTTTACACGCTGATGATCGGCGCATTTTTTGCGGGGCAGACCGTATTCGGTTTTATCTCATTGGGCGCCGTTCTGATGCTGGCGATGTACATGCTCGGAATATCGGTCGCGGTCGTGGTCGCATTCTTGTTAAAGCGGACGATCCTGAAGGCCGAAACGGCCCCATTTCTGATGGAATTGCCGCCTTATAGAATGCCGAACGTGCGGACGATCTTGCAGAATATGTTTACGCGGGCGTGGCTGTTCGTAAAGCGTGCGGGCACCGTCATTCTTGCCATTTCGATAGTGCTTTGGGCGTTGATGTATTTCCCGCGCGAGACACAACGTGCTGTTTCGTCCGATGTCGATACGACGGAGCAGGTTGAGGTCCTTACTGAAAGCCAGCAGTTACAGAACAGCTTTGCCGGACGGCTGGGGCATGCGATCGAGCCGGTCATTCGTCCGCTCGGGTATGATTGGAAGATCGGTGTCGCTCTGATCGCCAGTTTTGCCGCCCGCGAGGTTTTGGTATCGACGCTCAGCATTATCTACAACGTCGGAAAGGACGAAGATGAAAAATCGCAA
>CAUJFK010000387.1 GCA_963169175.1 Acidobacteriota bacterium
CATCGACCAGCTTCTTTTCCTTTTCCCACTGTTCGTTCAACCCGGCAAGTTCCTCTTCGGTCTTGGCGCGGTCGGCTTTAAGCTCATCAAGTCTGGCATCGTGGCCGGCGCCGGTCACTTGTTCGCGTTCGAGCGCTTCTATCTCGGAGGTAAGATTTTGTATTCGCCGGGTCGCATCCTCGACCGGTGCCGGCGTTGCTCCTTGGCCGATAGCGACCTTTGCGCACGCCGTGTCGAGTACTGAAACGGATTTGTCCGGCAACTGGCGGCCGCTGATGTAGCGGTTCGAGAGCTTAACGCATTCAACGATCGCCTCATCCAGAATGCGGACGTTGTGATGTGCCTCCATCTTGTCCGCGATCCCGCGCATCATTGCGATGGCCTTTGCTTCGTCCGGTTCTTCGATCTTTACGACTTGGAAGCGGCGGGCAAGGGCGGCGTCTTTTTCAAAGTATTTTTTGTACTCGGCCCACGTTGTGGCGGCGATCGTTCTCAGTTCGCCGCGGGCCAGGGCCGGCTTCAACAGATTGGCGGCATCGTTTTGGCCGGCGGCACCGCCGGCACCGATCATTGTGTGTGCCTCGTCAATAAACATTATGATCGGCTGGGGCGATGATTTTACTTCTTCGATCACAGACTTAAGCCGGTTCTCAAACTCACCCTTGATACCGGCACCGGCCTGAAGCAGGCCAAGATCGAGCGAACGGACAGAAACATTCTTGAGCGGGTCGGGAACGTCGCCCTGCGATATTCGGAGAGCGAATCCTTCGACCACGGCCGTTTTACCTACACCGGCCTCGCCCGTGAGGATCGGGTTGTTCTGGCGGCGGCGGGTGAGAATGTCCACAATCTGACGGATCTCAAAATCGCGTCCCAACACCGGATCGATCTTACCCGCGGCGGCCTTTGCGGTCAGATCTTCGGTGTATTGGTCGAGGGACTTGGTTTTGCCAGCAACGCCTGAAGCGACAGGCGCGCCATCGGACACTCCGCCCGTTTCGCCGAGGGCGACAGCATCGCGAGCCTCGGCCGAATCACCGGTGATCGTCGGCAGATCATATTGAAGCTTTTCAAGCGAGATATGATCGAATTCTTTTGATATCTCGCGTGCTATTCGGGAGAACCGTTCGTTCGCAAGCAGCGCAAGGATCATGTGGCCCGAACGCACGCGGGCCGCCCCGAAATCGACTGAAGCCAGAAGCCATGCGTCCTGTATCCATTGCGGAATGCGGTCGCTAAGGCCGGGAGTACGCGAATTGCCGCTTTTCAGGCGGTCAAGCGCGACGCTAACATCCTTTGTCAACCGGTCAAGGTTTACCTCAAAATGAGCGGCGATCTTGTGAAGGTCCGTATCATCCTGCTCGAGCAGCTTTGCAAGAATGTGTTCGATCTCAACATCGTAATTCGTTCGCGAAAGACACAACCCCGCCGCGCCCTCCAGCGCGTTCCTAGTTACATCATTCAACCTGCCTACTAAACTTTTTAGATTTACATTCATTTCATTTCTCCTGATACATTTCAACCACAGAGGCACAGAGACACAGAGGTCAATTACTGAGCCTTTTTATCCCGCTTTTCAATACCGGAACATGGAAATTTAATAACAAACCGATCGGTTTCTTCGCCATCTTCAGATAAGACAGTAATTGGGCCTCGAATAGAGGAATCATCCTTTCGACCGCTTTGATCTCAAGAATAACGTCATTTTCAACAACCAGGTCCATTCGATAGCCGCAATCCAGCTTTACACCTTTATAAACAACCGGAAGATCCACCTGGCGGTTAAATCTCAAGCCTGCGTGAGCCAGTTCGTAACAGAGACACTCTTCGTATGCGGATTCGAGCAGGCCCGGCCCAAGTGCTCGATGCACGTCAATAGCACATCCAATGATCCCTTCGGTGATCCTATTTAATCTCAGTGTCTCTGTGTCTCTGTGGTCAAACATTAACTATCGATCTGCAAGAGCACCTGTTCGTCGTCGGCTTTGAACGGCTTGGTTTTCAGAAAGCTGGTCCAGCCGAGCATTGGTTTTCGCATGGCCCGGGTGGTCAGGATCGTGCTTGGGACCTGTTTTTTCTGGAGCACGAGCCGAACGTCGAAATCCAGTTCAAGGCCGACCATGAATTTTACGATCGACCGCATTGGCTGGTGTGCCGAACCACTTGGCAGAAACGCCTGGAATTTGTTGAAATCCAGCGGCCCGAGCCGCACGCGAAATTTTGACTGCTGGTCCCAAACGCGGGTGCCGGCGATCGCGCTGACGCCAAGCTTGCTGTTTTGCTGCCCGATCATCGTATAGTCCGACGGTTCAAGCACTAACCATTGCCCACAGAATTGCCCGATCTTTGCCCGCGTATTGAAATAATCCGACAGAACGTTCTCGACCGCATTGCACGAATGCGGTTTTTGCGCGATCAGCCCGGCGTAGGGAAGCAGCGATTCATCGGGTACGCTCATTCGCCCGCGAAGGCCGCGTGTTCCGAGGCCGACAAGGTCGAAAAGATATCCCGTGAAGTCATCCTTGCCCCGTTCGTAGCCGACCGGAAAGCGATATTTTCGCCACGCGCGATAGAACATCGAGATCGCCCGGTGCGAGAAAATATCAAGGAACGCCCAAGCGGCCGTGTCGCGATGGCGTATGCGGTCAAGGACGAGGTCAGTATAAGGCTGCGGCAAAACGCCGCTTACACCGATCATGCCCATAAAGTTAATGAGCATCTCAAGCCGCTGTTCATCGGTCTTTTGATCTATTGCCTCACGAAACTCGTGTATCTCACTTGCAGGAAAATCAAGAGCCACCCGCGAACGAAAACGAACGACTTCCTCGTTCGGCATCGCCTTGCGGCCGACCGGGCGTTTTTCAGGGAACGCCTTTTCGAGCAGCCGAACCGCCTGGAAAAATTCAAAGCGGTATGGCTCATCGAGCAGCACTTGATCTAACGGTTTATCCGTCATTATTACGTTCTATAACACAGAGTCACGGAGACACAGAGCAAGCAATTAATAAAACCTGTATGCGAATCACCTGATCCATCGTGGTCTGGTCAGGGCCTACAACAGGTCCTGCTCGCCCGCCCGCGGCGGGAACTCTTTCACAACACCTTCACGCTGTTCGGTCTTTAGCACCATTTGATTGAACGAGTTGACCGTCGCGTAAAGGCCCATGAACCGTTCCAGAACACAGGCAAAAAGGAACATTCCGCTGCCGACGAACTGCTCCTCGTCGAACGTCAATGTCGTCTCCATCCCGCGTACAAATCCCGCCCCGACGCGGCCCCCGATCTTTCTCACGACTTTGCGCGACTCGATGCCGGTAATGCCGAGGATCTGCTTTCTGGTCACCGAGGAGTCGTTGAAATTATAAAGATGAAGTATCTCCTGGAGTGCTTCCGGCGATATGTCCTCGCCGTTGACGAGCGATAGATAGTTCAAATTCAGGTGTGAGATCAGCCGCCACTGTGCCGCACGCCGTTGAGGCGGCCGGATCGTTTCGGTCGGTTTTGTCAGGCACCGGACGCGTGAAAGCAAGGCCGTGCCTTCGATCTCAAAATCACCTTCTCGGCCGCCAAAGGGAAGCCGTGCGGGCAGATCGCGATTTGTGCAGGTCGTACGAATATTTAATACATCGACCGCCGGTACACGCGGATTGAAATTCATATCCACCAGCGACATATACATTTCCGACCCTTCGTCGCCGGGCCGCTGCGAATCGCGGCGGA
This sequence comes from Acidobacteriota bacterium, assembly GCA_963169175.1. Lineage (GTDB taxonomy): Bacteria > Acidobacteriota > Blastocatellia > Pyrinomonadales > Pyrinomonadaceae > OLB17. The sequence goes on from CAUJFK010000387.1 coordinate 3,721, forward strand.
CGCCGTACCAGAATGCCTTTTCCATTTGCTCGCCAAACGCATGGCGCAAGGAATAGAAGGGTGAAAATTCGCGGGTAGTGTTTGTCCGCGGATCGTTCGAGATCACATCGTCTATTGAATAGATTTCGGTCGTCGATTGCCGGTGGACATCGGGAATGACCTGATATTCGTATTTTTGCTGCGAAAGATAGACGGGATCGGCCAGCCTTTGAAATAGATTCACGATCGGTGTGCAGCCCATCATAAAGGTCTCAGCGACGACCGGAGCGATCGGGGGCGCGACCTCTTTCAGATGAATAATAATATCGAAATTTCCGCCAAAATTTGCTTCGATTGCCCGATCAAGGCCAAACACATCAAAAAAGAGGAATTTGTATGGAAATGCAAAATATTCAGACAACAGCCGGTATCCGGCAAACGAACGCTTGGTGAACGGAAGGACCGCTTCTTCTTCGGCAAAGCCGACCTGTTTGATGGCGTCCTCGGCTGGGATAAAAACAGGGTCGGGAAGTCTTAGCTGCAGGTTGGTCAGCGTCATCAACGTCTTTTGGCCGAGCGGTGATTCTTTTGGCCGGAATTCGACGGATGTCGCATGATTGAAAATGATCTCGTAGAGCGGAAAGACAAGCTGCGGGTCGCCGTTCAGATAGAACCGAAGGGACTTCGGCCGTTCCTTTTCGGCACCGAGGGTCATTTCGGAAAGCCGCGCGTCGCCGAAACATTTCATGCTCAGGCGAATGTGCGCATCGGCGTACATCCCGCGGGCATCTTTTGGTGCCGGCGATTCCAAGGCGGCGGATTCCAGGACCAGCGGGGCGAGATCAACATCGAACGCTGTTCGAAACCGGCATGGCGTGCCGTCCACCGGACGTGAGTTAAGCCGTGCCCCGCGTTCCATTCGTTGGACGGCCGTCAACTTATCATCTGCTGATCCGAACGAAAATTGCACGATCGCCATTGACGGGATCGGCGCCAAATAATGCGGATAGAGAAGGTTGATGAACGATTCAGTTATTTCGGGAAGCTCGTCATCAAGCTTGAGCCCGATGCGGCCCGCGAGAAAGGCGAACGCTTCGATCATGCGTTCAACGTGCGGGTCTTCGACCTTCTCTTCGTCCAGATGGAGCCGTGCCGCGATCTTAGGATATTTTGCCGCAAACTCCGCACCCATTCGGCGCAAGAAGATAAGCTCGCGTTCGTAATATCCTAGAAGTTCATCGCGCATAGATATTTACAAATTGCCTCTGTCGGGCAGAGGTGATCATCGTTCCTTCCCGCGCGGCCCGGTTATTTCTGTTTCACGGCGAACTCGCCGCTTCCGACCTGCAGGACGGTATCGAAGCTTATCGGTTCGGGTACCGGCTCGATGTCCAAATGGGCTTCGATCCGAAATTTCAATTGACGGTCCGTGTTATCCACGGGTTCGAGCGAAACCCTAACATTGATGAATCGCGGTTCGAAGATGCGCAGGGCGTTCTCGATCGACTTGGACAGTCGGTTCTGTTCCTCGGGATTTCTTACGCTCAGGCTGGCCAGGTCCGGCAGGCCGTAGATCGCCATTGAATGATTCAGCTCCTCGAGCGTTTCTGCGATCTCGACACCGTTATGTCGCGTATTGAGCAGCCATTCAAGATCACGTTTGACCGAAGTTTTTAGTTCCGCAAGCGACTGGGCCTGTGTCCGCGGGGCCTCGCGCGACATCGACGGGTCATTATCAATCAGGCGGTCGAGGACCGACGGGGTAATTCGTATCTCGTGGTCTGTTCTGGCCATTTGCCGCGAAACCTCAGAACGGAAAATGCGTCAGCGGCTGAAACGGGCCCGATCTTGTGATCGGGACCATTTCAGCCGTGAACTCGAGCGTCGTGTCGCCTCTTCTAATAATGCCGCGACGTTTGATGCACTGGCCGACGTGTAGCCCTTCTCGTTGGTCTTGTCGTCGTAGAATTTCGTGATCCAGCCTTCGCCCGTACCGTCTTTCTTCTGCGGGTTGTACGAGTAGCTGATCTTCGCGTAGTTGAGCGACCAGTTCTCCATCGCAAGCTCGCCGCCGCTGCCGGGGTTCACGCTGTAGCTCGAAACAAGCACGTCATGAAGCTCGATCTTCAGGTATTCGAACGGAGTGTCACCGGCCTTGCGGACGATGATCTCAGCCTTCGGAAAGTGCTTGCCCGAAGCACATCGCAGGAAAAGCTCAGGCGTCGATTTTCCGACATACGTCATGATCGGGACGTCTGAAAAGTTTGCCTGGCCCACACCGCCACCGCCGCCGATGGACATTGAACCGGACTGTGATACTGACAATGAGAACGACTGAAGGTCGAACTCGCCCGCGTGGGCGGTATCCTGGCTTTCGCCCGGGATCTCAGGAATCTTCAAAAAAGCATCAATCATCGAAGCCATAGTTTTGTCTCTCCTTTTATCTCCAAAAATAAACTAACTGATTATTTCAATCTTCGGCGGTCAATCCCGCAACACTTATACGACGAAGCTCCTGACGGATTTTGCGGAAGGCCCGGTCAAATTTTCAAGTGAAGCGGGCGGCGGCCGTTTCCTGCTGCCGCCCGATGAATACGACTTACCCGATCAACCTTTGGCCGGGGCCGGAAGATCGGCGACCAGACGCAGCGAGACCGAAAGCTCGTCAAGCTGGAAGTGCGGCCGCAGGAACGCAACGGCACGGTAGCAGCCCGGCTTGCCCGGTATCTCGGCAACATCCACGCGTGCTTCGCGCAACGGGAACTTTGCCTTGACTGCCTGCGACGCGGTATCGTCCGGCGTGACATAGTTCATGATCCAGCGATTGAGGAACGCCTCGGCATCCGCACGCGACATGAAGCTGCCGATTTTGTCACGGCACATCGACTTCAGGTAATGGGCGAAACGCGAGACGGCGAAGATGTATTGAAGCTGTGACGACAGCCGGGCATTGGCATTGGCCGCGTCCGTATCATACTTCTTGGCCTTGTTGCACGACTGGGTTGCGAAGAACGCCGCGTAGTCAGTGCCCTTACAGTGAACGAGCGGAATAAAACCGTTGTCCGAAAATTCCTTCTCGCGGCGGTCAGTAATCGCCACTTCGGTCGGACATTTCTCGGCCACTTCGCCTTCATCGGTCGCGAACGTATGGGTCGGCAGCCCGTCAACCAGGCCTCCGCCTTCAACACCGCGGATCGCAACGCACCAGCCGTGCATGGCGAACGCTTCGGTCAGCCGCGTACCAAGCGAATAGGCCGCATTGCTCCACAGATATTTCTTGTGGTCTTTTCCGTCCACATCCTCTTCAAACCGGAACGATTCCGTCGGTTTGGTGGATGCGCCGTACGGCACACGTGCCAGCGTTCGGGGCATCGTCAGGCCAACATATCGCGAATCCTCCGACTCACGGAAGCTGCGCCACTTGGCATATTCTAGACGGTCAAAGATCTTCGAGACGTCGCGGACCTCGGTCATCTCGGTATACGTCTCCCAACCGAACAGGTCAGGCGAGGCTGCGCTAAGGAACGGGGCGTGCGACGCGGCGGCGACTTGTGACATTTTCTCCAGCAACGCCATGTCCTGCGGATGGTTGCCGAACTCATAATCGCCGATCAACGCACCGTACGGAGCTCCGCCGAACGTGCCGTATTCTTCCTCGTAGATCTTCTTGAACAGCGCCGATTGGTCGAATTCCAGTGCACGTTCGAAGTCCTTGAGAAGATCTTTTTTATTGACGCTCATCACACGGATCTTCAACTGCGTACTTGTTTCCGAGTTCATCACCAACTGGTGCAGCCCGCGCCACGAACCTTCCAGTTTCTGGAAATCATCGTGGTGCATGATTTCATTGAGCTGGGAGGTGATCAGCCGGTCGATCTCAGCGATGCGCGAATTGATCGCCAGGTCCATGTTCTTGGACAAGGTCAGTTGGCCTGACATTATCTGGCTGACGAATTCGCCGATCATGTCTTTGGCTCGCTCTTTTTGAAAATCGTCGCGGGCCATTCGTCCGTCGGTCAATATTTTGTCAAGCAGACTGCCTTCGCCAACGGCCTCCTGGGTTTGAACGACTGCTTCTGTTTCTTTTTTGGTGGCCATAAAATCAATTCTCCTTTGCGTCTAATCCAAGCGCATCGCTCAATTCTTTCTGCTTGTCGGCGTTCGCGAGAACGTCAGTCAAAAGCGTTTCCAATTTGTCGTTGCCGTCCATCTTAGAGAGGAGGTCCGAAAGTTTTTGCCGCGCTTCGACCAATTTGCGAAGCGGGTCGACCTGTTGGACGACGTTGTCAGGCTCAAAGTCCTCAATGCTGTTGAACTTCAACTCGACACCCATCTTGCTGCCGTCATCCTGAAGCTTGTTCTCGGTTGTATAGGCCAGGCGCGGCTTCATTCCGGCGAGGACCTGATCGAAATTGTCGCGATCTACCTCGACGAACTTGCGTTGTTTAACGCCCGGAAGCGGCTCTTCCGGCTTGCCGACGAAATCACCTAGCACTCCGACAACGAACGGCAGTTCTTTAAGCTCCATTGCTCCGCCGACCTCGACATCATACGTGATCTGGACCCGCGGCGGGCGGATGCGGTCGATCTTATGTTGTATGCTTTCCTTCTTTGGCATCTTCGGTTTCTCCTTTTCAGTCTA
>CAUJFK010000388.1 GCA_963169175.1 Acidobacteriota bacterium
TCTCCTGGTCGAGGTTGCCCATGACCGAGTCATATTTAAGTAGATGCGCGAGCGTTTTTGTATCGGTCAGATCGTTGACGGCCACGAAGTCTATATCCTTATCGCCAAGCGCTGTACGCATTACGTTTCGCCCGATCCGACCAAATCCGTTGATGCCTACTTTGATACCCATTATTAATAATATCCTCCGTAAGAATTTGTTTTGTAAAACTTCAACGATAGCTTACTTTAAGGCCAACTTCAATCGTATTGGGGGCCGCAGGTAGAGTTCTGGAGCATTGACGTGTAAAATCTTACGATCGTAGTTCTATGCAGCGCATGTCCTGACGCGGTGATTCCGTGTCGACACATGCTGGATAACGCGGTTGCGGGCCCGAAGGCAATAGTCAAGGCGGGCAAATTCTTGAAACAAAGCAAAAAATAAAGACGTAGTACCCGTTTGAGTTTTTCGCGGCCCATTTTATTCGCAGGCTGAAGCTTGGAGCAATCCTTTACATGAATAGTCGTCGTCGTTACCCGAAAGGGATCATCGCATTATTGTTCTCGATACTGCTTTATTCAGGCGTGGCAGACGCACAAACGGAACAGATAGCCAAAACGGCTTTTGATCCGATGGAAAAGCGCATTGTGACCGAGCCAGCGCCGGCAAACGTAGATAGCGTTGGGGCCAGAAGCGGGCTTGCCCGCGTCGGTGTTCAGACCGCCAGTCCGGTCCCGCTGACACTGGATGAGGCCATCCGCCGAGCCCTGACCAATAACAACACGATCGAGATCGCGCGTGACGATGTTCGGATACAGGAAACATCCATTAGGGCCCTGCTTGGCGCATTCGATCCGGTATTTACCGTGACACCGACGTTCACGCGAAACTCTCGGACTGGCAGCGCCGCAACGCGGGACTTCACGGCAAACGCAAGCATGCAGCATTCGATCAGGGCGGGCGGCGGCAATTATCAGGTCTTCCTCAATAATACTCGTACGGAAAATGCGTTCTCGCAGTCGCAGGTCACTTCGGGCGCCGTTAGCGGGACGAGCGCAATTTATTCTACAAACCTTGGTGTTCGATATACGCAGCCGTTGTTCCGCAATTTAAAGATAGACAACACGCGGCGAAATCTTAGAATTGCCCGGCGGGTGCTCGAACAGACCGATGCTGATTTTCGACGCCAAACAGTTGAGATCATCGCCCAGGTGCAGCGCGCCTATTGGGACCTTGTTTTCAATCTCCGTGATCAGCAGAACCGTGTCGAAAACCTTAACCTGGCAAAGGAAAATCTCCGTCAGGTAGAGGCAAAGATCACGGAAGGAGCCGCGGCGCCGCTCGCCCGTGCCGAGGTTGAAACCGAACTTGCCAACCGTGAGGGCGACGTTCTCCAGGCGACCGAGCAGGTCGCCCGTACCGAAAACGCGTTGAAGCAGCTAATCCTGAAGGATGCCACCTCTGCCGAATGGACAATGAGTTTCGTCCCAACTGACAAGCCGGCATTCACGCTGACGCCCGTGAGTATGGACGCAGCCATAAAGGACGCGATGGACAATCGGTTTGAGCTGCGGCGGCTAAAACTCGCCAGAGACATCAATGAAGTGGATGTTGCTTTTTTCAAAAACCAGACGAAGCCGCAGATCGACTTTAATACAACAGTTTCATTGGACGGATTGTCACTAGGAAGTGCATCGACAGATGCTGTGCTTGTACCGCAGTTCTTAGGTAACGACAATATTCTGCGTGAACGCCTCAATCTTCTTCTTCCGCCAAACCAGCAGATCGGGCAGTCGTTCACCACGCTTCCGGGTTCACCGTCATATCTGGTTGGCGGTTTTAATCGTTCGTTTGCTAACCTGTTTCGTTCGGATGCTCCGAATTATTCGTTTGGCGTGACGCTTTCGTTCCCGCTTCGCAATCGTACGGCAAAAGCGAATTTGGCGGGTGCTCAAATAACGCAGCATCAGATCGATTCGCAGATCCGCTCGCAGGAGCAGACAGTGATCGTCGAGGTCAGGAACGCGGTCCAGGCGCTGGAGACGGCGCGTCAACGTGTGCTGACCGCCCGCCGTGCCCGCGAAGCCGCCGAGAAACAGCTTGAGGGTGAACGCCAGCTATTTGACGCCGGCCGTTCCACGACGTTTTTACTGTTCCAGCGCGAGAACGCACTGACGGCCGCAAGAAACTCGGAGATACGTGCCGAGACCGATTACAACAAGGCCCTGGCGGAACTGCAGCGAACGACATCGACGACCTTCGAAATGAACAATATCGTCGTGGAATCGCCTACTAACGATAAATAACAATGGATGCCAAGGCTCATGCGCTCGCGTTAGTTTCTAACAAATTGGTAAAGTCGATAATTGTCGCGCAACTTTCTGAGCGTATGTCTTCTTTTTCGTGAGGTTTCGTGTCCGTATTTCGCGTATTTCGTGGTAACAGGTCAGGCCCGGACCACGAAATTCACGAATCAAGACGCAATTTTCCGCTTCTCCTTTTGTCGAGTTTGAAGTGCTCTCGTTCGCGGGCTTTGGCATTTTGTTAGACTCTGCGACAATCTTCCGCGTGAAGATCTCGGTCGTCAACATAGCTTTAAACGAAGAAATGAATATCGCCGACGCTATCAATGGTGTTGGTTGGGCGGTTGAGGTGCTTGTCGTCGATTCGGGAAGCGAGGACGATACCCGAACGATCGCGTCAGCGATGGGGGCACGGGTAATCGAACGCGAATGGCCCGGATTTGCGGCTCAGAAGCAGTTCGCCACAGATTCCGCACAAAACGACCGCATCCTTAGCCTTGATGCCGATGAACGCGTCTCCCCCGAACTCCGCGACGAGATATTGGGCCTTACCGATCACGCGGACGGTTACCGCATCCCGCGACTTTCGTATTACATGGACCGGCCCATTCGCCACGGCGGCTGGTATCCTGACAAACAGCTTCGATTGTTTGACCGGCGGCAGGGCCGTTGGAAGGATAGAAAGATCCACGAGTCTGTCCAGATGCAGGCCGGAGCGACCGTGAGCG
>CAUJFK010000389.1 GCA_963169175.1 Acidobacteriota bacterium
CCGCTCGGAAAATGCTACATCACTATTCTTCAGATCTGACAGCGCATCGTTATAGTGGCGTATCGCCTCATGGCTGCTCCCCGCCGCATCGGCCCGTTCTGCCTTGTCAATACTTTCGCGCAGGCGGCCGGAAAACAAGAAAATATCGAGTATGCCTTTTGAATCCAGCAAGGCATTTTCGTCCGGATAGACCTCGATCGCCCGGTCAACCGCCGCTAATGCTTCGCGCGCAAGCGAGATCCGGCGGCCTAGACTTGCCGCGTCTGCTGGTTCAGCGGTGAATGCGGCCGCTTTGATCTCGGCCCACCTGAGCATATGGGATCTATGCCTTCCCGCCGCAAATCGCCTGCCTTTTCTCAACACCGGTATCCGGGGTGAGCCGGCACGAGCAGTCTGCAAAGCTTCCGAAACCGCCGTTAGATATTTTTCGCACAGCTCAAATACCTCCCGATGAGCGTCGGCCACTTTCCCCAATACCTTTGCCGCTTCAGATTTTGCACTGATCTGCTCAAGCATTTCGATATTTTGCTCGATGGTAAGCCGGCCGTTCAGTACATCGTCTTGCCGTCCGCGCGGGACCACGCGGAGGTGGGCCGCCAGTCGGCGTTCGGCCAGGGCCCGCTGTCGGATCCGGCGAAGGACGACCTCCCGAAACAAGACCAATGTCGCCGCAAAGCCCACGGCCGCCAATCCCGCCGCTGCCCACGGCGCTTCACCGTAGCCATCATGCAGCCCCGCAAGAATGAGCAGGAAGATAATTCCCGCGACAAACACGGTTAACAAATAGTAATTAGCAGCCGATATCCAGAATGCTGCACTCCCGCCACGCGCTCCGGGTTGGGCGCCTCGGTTCCCGCCCGCAACTCGTGTTTTACGTTCCATTCGAGAAAATGAGGTGTTCCGGTCTTGGGAAAACATGCCCTGAATGCATCCAATAGTCCTTTTTCCCTGGCGTTTTGTCAATATTCAGATTTTATCTGTAAAAGGCGAAATCATTGGCCCCGATCTGCCGCGTACTCCGCGACGGCATCTGTTATACTTTCGACACCGTGAAGCGTCGAAGGACAAAAGAAGAGAAACCGGAGATATTCAAGTCGATCCGCAAGCCGACGGCGCCGGCCTCACGAAAGCTCGGTCCGGAAAAGAGCGGCGACAAACTCGATCCGGTCGGCCGCCGATCGAAACACAAGAAAAAGCAGGAAACCGATGCCGATATTTAGCAAAAAGAAAAAGGCGACATCCGAGCCGACGATCATTGCCTGGGCCCGGCCCGAGATGCAGGTTACGTTTCGGGCGGAACTGATGCCCGGCCGGAACCGTGAAGAGCGAACCTATCGCATCAAAACGGTTCGGGCGAACGGGCGCGTCGAACTTCACGATTTTGTCGGCGAACATCGGCAAGGTGCTTTTGAACCGATCAACTTTTTGAGAGATAAGCGAAACGGCAAGACCGAAGATTAGACGGCCGATCACCTTTGCTTAAACTTCTATCCGATCGCCACATCGCCTAACGGCCAAACATACTCTCTGCCCACCTCGAGCACATTCAGCCGCTCGATCCCAAGCCCTTCTATCTCTGACACGGTCCGATCGCGATACGACGGCTTGATATTCGATACATAGATCCTGCAATCGGTCCGATCGAGCTTTTCAAGTTCACCCGCAAGCGCCTTTGGCGTCAAGTGATGCGAGATCTCAGCCAGATCCGCGAGTTCATCCGGAAAAGCGCATTCGACGAGTACGGCGTCCAGAGCATCAAGATCGTTGACGGCATTCCAAAATGTCTCGGTAGGTGCCGTATCTCCGGTCGAGGCGATAGTAGCTTTCCCATCCTTGATGATAAACCCGCAGCTTGGGACCTTATGATTCACCTGGATCGGAACTACTGAGTATTTTCCGATCGAAAACTCACTACCCGGTGAGAAAACAACGTATTCCATAACTGGCCCAAAGTCGTTCTCAAGCTCCGAGAACCGCGGATATACGCTCCAGTTGAATATGTGTTCTTCAAGTATGCCGATCACCTCAGCCGACGCATGAACGCGGATCGGTTCCGTGAGTGTCGAGAACAGATCATCGATAAACAGCGGCAACCCGGCAACATGGTCCAGATGAGCATGGCTGACGACGATATCGCGAATATTCTCCCGCTGTTTTTCTGAACATCCGATAGCAAGACAGCCGGCGTCAAAGGCGATCGCATCGTCAAGGACCAGGGTCGTCAAATGCTGTCGCCGAACGGCCGAACCGTCTCGCTCAAATGTACTGGGTAGCAGCTCCAATTTCACAACAAAGTCTATCGCGCACAGGTTTGGCCCCGGCCGCCATCTATCGAATACGTCGTGCCGGTTATCCACCCAGCCTGATCGGATGCCAGAAATGCTATCAGATCAGCCACCTCTTCAGGTGTTCCCGGGCGCCCGAGCGGGTGCGTATTCTTTGCGTTATCAAGAAATACTTTGTAGGCATCATCGTTCATCCCGCCGCGTTTGTGCAGATTGGTTACGATCACGCCTGGATTCACCGCGTTCACGCGGACACCCTTGGGAGCCATCTCCAAAGCGGTGCATCTCGTAAATTGATCGGTCCCGGCCTTCGAAACGCAATACGCCAAAACGTTCGGAAATGCCCTCAGGCCCGTAACGCTGGAAACATTTACGATATTCCCTTTTGTTGCGACGAGATGCGGTATGCATTTTTGCGTGAGATAGAACATTGATCGCAGATTGACGTTCATCATCTTGTCCCAGTCGGCAAGGGTCGTGGTCTCGATCGATCCATTCTTGATGATGCCGGCGGCGTTGACCAGTATATCCAGCCGGCCATAGGATTCGACCGTATCGGCTACCAGCCGATCGACCTGCGATGTTTCGGTAAGATCCGCCAAATGGGGCTTTACGACCGCATCAAATTCATGCGCCTCGTCACGCAAGGCACCCAGCTCACCTTGATTCCGACCTACGGCCATTACCACCGCCCCCTCACTAGCAAGGCGTATCGCCGTCGCGCGGCCAATACCGCTGCTTGCTCCTGTAACCAAAGCAACCTTATCCCTCATAGATTTTCTGGATCGTGAATGAACTTCGTTAGAATAACAGGCACTTGGATGCAAGTTCAAATTTCGCGGGTATCGGCCCCAAAAACAGCAAAGGCAACCGATAGTTCAGCTGCCTGGTGAAAGAAGTGTCCGGTGTGCGGTCGAGTCTTACAATTCGCTCGGCCGTGCTTTAACCACCAGCAAAAGTTCTATTGCGGCTTTCGTCTCGTCACGCTTGCGTGCCTGAAAATCGGAAACCCAATTCTTGACCGTCGAGACCATCTCGCGGCCCGCGTGCCGCTTTTCGTCTGCCTTGGCCTTTGGCTGAGAAACTGCCTTAACGGTTTCGTTCCTCTTTATTACTTTGATCTTACTATTCTTAGTCATTTGAATGATTGCCTCCCTGCTTGTTCCTGCTTGAGTGTTCGGAATTCGGTCTGCCGCAAAGGTCTATTGCAAACGGTGTGCCTAAGATAGGGACGGTGTTGCTCAGGGCGTTTTGCACTAAATTTACAAGATAATTTCGATGTTAGGTACATCGATGACAGACAGCGTTCGCGTTCTCTACACGTAAATACGTTCAATGTGCTCGGATGTTCCCGAAAATTCGTTCATTCTGACATCGAAAGTGCTGCGATAGTTCGAATAATAAAGCAACTGGCGGCAAACAAAAATAGGGAGTTCACCTACCACCGTTACCATTTCCCTGCCTGAAAATCGGCCTGATGACCGGCCCGCGGCCGCTATTGCATTCGAATTTCTCGGCCGTAACCTGACCGCAAAATGCGCCAC
>CAUJFK010000390.1 GCA_963169175.1 Acidobacteriota bacterium
TTATTGCGCTGATCTTTTCTAACGGCTGCGGAACGGGTTCGAGCGTTCCCAAAGCGGCCGAAGGAATGGTGCGCGTTCCGGGCGGCAAGTTTGCGATGGGTACGGACGACGGAATGCCTTTTGAAGCGCCTGTTCACACCGTTTTGGTCAACGCGTTTTTGATGGACGAACACGAGGTTACGGTTGCGGAGTTCGGCCGGTTTGTTGACGCGACGAATTTTGTTACCGAAGCGGAAAAATTTGGCTGGTCCGCGGTCTTTGATATAAATAAAGGTGAATGGGGCCGTGTTGACGGAGCAAATTGGCGGCATCCGGAAGGCGGCGATGAAACTCCGGGGCCGGATGAACCTGTCACGCAAATTTCGTGGAACGATGCGAACGCCTATGCAAAATGGGCGGGCAAGCGGCTGCCGACAGAGGCCGAATGGGAATTTGCCGCACGCGGCGGGCTTGTCCAAAAATCTTTTGCGTGGGGAGATGAACTTCGCCCTAGCGGCCGGCCGGTCGCAAATTGGTGGCAGGGAACTTTTCCTGATAATAATACGGGTGAAGATGGCTTTCCTGGCCGTGCAAACGTCGGCAGCTTTGCACCGAATGGCTACGGGCTTTATGACATGGCCGGAAATGTTTGGGAATGGACCGCCGATAGATATGCGGACAATTATTATATGGTTTCGGCGGAGTTCGATCCGAAAGGCCCGACGTCGGGTGCTGAGCGCTCCATTCGCGGCGGTTCGTGGATGTGCGCCGAAAACTTTTGCGCAAATTATCGCGTCGCCGGAAGAAGCCACGCAACACCGGATTCGGGGACGAACAATCTGGGATTCCGCTGCGTGAAGGATGAAGAGAAGAAATAGCGGTTGCAAGAGAAAATTGAAGGTGGTTCTTTGGCGGTCTCTTCTTTGCGAACTTTGTGTTTACGGATCTTTAAACACAAAGATCACGAAGTTGAAGACACAGAGGGCACAAAGGTATTTGCTGATCACGGAGAAAAGATGTTCGAGCTGAATGAGCATTCGCACAGGCGGTTAAATCCATTGACGGGCGAATGGATCGTTGTTTCGCCGCACCGGACAAAGCGTCCGTGGCAGGGACAGGTCGATTCGGCGTCGCGGCCTGATCTGAAAAGCTATGATCCGGAGTGCTATCTATGTCCGGGAAACAAGCGGGCGGGTGAGAATGTTAATCCAAACTATGACGGGGTTTTTGTTTTCGATAACGACTTTGCCGCATTGATGCCCGATGTTCCCGAAGGCCACGCGGACACCGCCGGGCTTCTTGTGTTTGAACAGGAACGCGGTATTTGCCGCGTAGTATGTTTTTCACCCGATCACAGCTTGACGCTTTCGCGGATGAACGTTGAGGACATCCGGCCGGTTGTCGATGAATGGGCAAAAGAGTATTTGGCGCTTGGCGCGCGCGACTTTATTTCTCACGTGCAAATATTTGAAAATCGCGGGGCGATGATGGGAGCCAGCAATCCGCATCCGCATTGCCAGATATGGGCCAGCGAAAGTATTCCGAATGAACCAACGAAAGAATTGCGCTGTCAGCGGGAATATTCGGAAACGCGCAAAAACTGTCTGCTTTGCGATTATCTTCGGCTTGAACGTGAGCGGGGCGAACGCATTGTTTGCGAGAATGAACATTTCTCTACGCTTGTGCCTTTTTGGGCCGTATATCCATTTGAGGTGATGATAATCGGCCGCCGGCATTGCGGATCTCTTGCTGAGATCACCGATGAGGAACGCAACGCGTATGCGGAAATTCTTCAACGGACAACAATTCGCTTTGACAACCTATTTTTAACCTCGTTCCCTTATTCGATGGGCCCGCACCAGGCGCCGACCGATGGCAAAGATAATTCGTTCGTGCATTGGCACACGCATTTTTATCCGCCGCTTTTGCGTTCGGCCACGGTTCGCAAATTCCTAGTCGGATTTGAAATACTCGGCAGCCCGCAGCGTGACATTACCGCTGAATCCGCCGCCGCAAGATTGCGCGAACTGAGCGAGGTCCATTATTTGGATAGGTGACATTTAGTGATCGATCTGGCAGATCTTAAAGCGCAGTTTGCCGCCCGCTATAACACGCGGCCGCGTATTTTTCGCGCGCCGGGCCGCGTAAATCTTATCGGGGAACATACGGATTATAACGACGGTTTTGTGCTGCCGGCCGCATTGGATTTCGCTACATATGCGGGTTGCGCTTTGCGCGAAGACCGCCGAATTCGCGTTGCAACGCTGACGCTTGACCGAGAGTTTGAGTTTAGTTTGGACGATCCGCCGGACGCCGCCTTTCCAGCATGGACAAAATATGTTCAGGGCATCGCGCTCATTCTGGAACGCTCGGGATATCCGTTGAAAGGCGCCGACATTCTGATCGACAGTAACGTGCCTATCGGATCGGGGCTGAGTTCTTCGGCGGCGCTTGAAGTTTCTATCGGCTCTGCTTTTGCGGGCTTGAATGGACACAAAGTTGTCGGGATGGAACTCGCAAAGATCGGGCAATCGGCGGAACATGAGTTTGCCGGAGTTCGCAGCGGCATAATGGACCAGTTCGCCGCCGTTTTTGGCAGGGCAGGCCACGCGCTTTTTCTCGATTGCCGTTCGCTTGAGTGGGAAGCGGTCCCGGTTGGAAAGGCGAAATTCATTATATGTAATACAAAGGTCAAACATGACCTGGCCGAAGGCGAATATAATAAACGCCGTTCACAATGCGAGGAAGCTGCCGCGTTTTTTGGCCGGCCAAGCCTTCGCGATGTTTCGGCCGAGGAACTGAATCGACGGTCCACCGACCTGCCGGCGGTCCTGCTTAAGCGGGCAAGGCACGTGATCACTGAGAACGGGCGTGTTATAAACGCGGTCAGGGCCCTGCGTTCCGGCGATCTTTCCGCGTTTGGAAATTTGATGAATGAGTCGCATAACAGCCTCCGCGATGATTTTGAAGTAAGCTGCCGCGAGCTCGATATCATGGTCGAGATCGCCCGCCGTCAGCCCGGCGTTTTCGGAGCACGCATGACCGGCGGAGGATTTGGCGGCTGTACGATAAATTTAGTGGAAGCCGACGATCACAAAGATTTCGTTGACCGTATATTCTCCGAATATCACGCGGAAACCGGTATAGAACCTGAGATCTACCGCTGTGAGATCGCGGACGGAGCGGGAGAGATCGTTTAGGAACTCCCGGCCTTTGTTGGACTTATCTGGTGGCTTTTGCAAAAATGAATCACGCCTAAAAGTAACGGACCCGACGGGCGATATAGCCTTGATGCTTGCTGAAAACCTCATCGGATTCGAATCGATTCCTCAGACGGTGCCGCATTTCTGCATCGAATCTTTTCGCCGCAACAATAAGAATGACGCACTTGCCTACAAGACGGGCGACGCGTGGAACTATCTTTCGGGCATCGATGTGATCGAGCGGATAAAGCGGATAGCGCGCGGCCTGGCGGCCCTCGGCGTAAAGGCCGGTGACCGCATCGCAATAATTTCCGAAAACCGTCCGGAATGGTCGCTGACAGATCTTGCAATTCTCTCCCTGCGTGCCGTAAATGTTCCGATATACACAACGCAGGCCGTCGAACAGATCCGATACATTCTTGAAGATTCCGGAGCGAAAATGCTGTTCGTTTCGGGCAAAAAACTTCTCAAACATGCCGAAGCGGCGATACAAAGCGTCGAGCGGATCGAAAAATTGATCTTTTTTGAGGCGGATGCCAAGCCCGAGAACGACGGCCGGGCCCTGACACTTACTGAAGTTGAGGCCGGCGGCGAATCATTTGAGCGGGATTCGGGCCAAACTTTCGATGAGCTTCTTTCGCAGGTAAAGCAAGATGATCTGGCGACGATCATCTACACATCGGGCACGACCGGTGAACCGAAAGGCGTCATGCTTGATCACGCGGCTTTTGTGTCGAACGTTATCGCCATATCAAATGGTTTGCCGATCAAAAGGACCGATCGGTCGCTGGCAGTTCTGCCGCTTTCGCATATATTTGAACGCGCCGTTTTCTATGTTTTGTGCTCGAACGGTGTTTCTGTTCATTACTGCGCCGCTTTCGATCAGCTTGCATCGCACCTGCAGGAAGTAAAACCGACGATCATGACAGCCGTGCCGCGCCTTTTCGAGCAGGTCTATCACAAGATAGTCAAAAAAGGTAAGGCTGCGGGCGGTTATAAGACAAAGCTTTTCGACTGGGCATTACGGGTTGGGCAGGAATATTGGAAAGCAAGAGACTTGCACGAATCCGTTTCGGCGGTCCTTGCGGCCAAACATGCTGTCGCCAGCCGGCTTGTTTTCTCAAAATGGCGGGACGGAGTTGGCGGAAGCCTGCGTTTTTTTGTTTCAGGCGGAGCGCCTTTGTCAAAAAAGCTTTCGTATGCATTTTGGGCCGCGGGAATTCCTATCCTG
>CAUJFK010000391.1 GCA_963169175.1 Acidobacteriota bacterium
CAAAAAAAGCGGAAGAAAAAAGCTGCCAAGACGGCTCTGGCCTGATGACCCTTTCCGCGAACCCTTGCGCTTGCCGCCAGTTCGTGGCGTCCTCTCAATGCTGGATTTTCGTCGAACTTTCGATGCCATTTTTATTTTCTACGAAACAAACCTCATCTGCTCGAAACATTTCTTTCTGCTCTCTTTATGCCTCAGTACCGGCCGCTTGCTTCTCTGCCGCCGTTCTCAGTTTTGCCAGAACCTCGTCTGACAGCCTGGTTACGCTGCCGGCCCCGAGGGTTATCACGAGGTCACCTTCCAGCAAAGCCGGAACTACCATCTCCGCAGCCGTTTCAATGTCGCCGAGGTAGGTGGCGTTCTTGTGCCCGTACTTCTTAATATTCTCGGTCAATACTTCAGCGGATATACCGAGGATCGGCTGTTCGCTTGCGGCGTAGATATCGAGCACGTAGAGAACGTCGGCATTGTTAAAAGCAAGAGCAAATTCGTCCATCAGCTCCTGCGTCCGCGTATATCTATGCGGTTGAAATACCGCGACCGTTCGCCGCCCGCCGGCACTGTTCTTGGCGGCGGCAAGCGTGGCAAGAATTTCTGTCGGATGATGAGCGTAATCGTCCACAACGGTAATGCCGTTCGCCTCACCTTTGAATTGAAACCGCCGATTAGCATTCTTGAATACCGCAAACGCCTCGGCTATCTTTGCAAAGGGAATATCAAGTTCAAGCGCGACCGCCGTAGCTCCGAGAGCATTGTAAACGTTGTGTTTGCCCGGGACCGGCAACGATATTTCACCCAATACCTCATCGCCTTTCCAAACAGAAAAGCTTGAGCCAAATGAATCGTTGTATGTAATGCCGTGCGCCGAAATATCAGCCTGCGCCGTCATTCCATAGGTCACGCGGCGGCGTTTGATATTCGGAATAATAAGCTGAACATTCGGATCGTCCAGACAAATGACGGCGGCTCCAAAGAACGGCACCTTATTAACAAAGTCTGTAAAGCACTGAACGACATCGTCCATTCCTTTGTAGGATTCCATGTGCTCTTTGTCGATGTTCGTCACGACCGCTATGGTCGGATACAGCATCAGGAAAGAACGATCACTTTCATCGGCTTCGGTCACGAACCAATCTGACTTTCCAAGCCGGGCATTCGATCCAAGTGTATCGACAACGCCGCCGACAACCGTCGTCGGATCAAAACCTGCGTGATTCAGGATAGTCGCGACCATTGAGGTTGTTGTCGTCTTTCCATGAGTGCCCGAGACCGCAACGGCGTACGGCTTTAGCACCATCAATTCAGCGAGCATTTCCGCACGCGGGATCACCGGTATTCCGCGCTTACGCGCTTCGACGATCTCAGGGTTATCATCCCGCACCGCCGATGAGTAGACCACGACCTCAGCCGAGCCGACATTCTCCGCCGCGTGCCCTTCGGCGATCACAACCTTGAACAATGACTCAAGCCGGTCGGTATTTTTTGACCTCTTCACATCGGAACCGGTCACGACGAACCCAAGATTGCACAAAACTTCCGCGATCCCGCTCATCCCGATCCCGCCGATACCAATGAAATGAATTCTTTTAACGTGTCTGAACATCTATTCGGTACTCTATAAATTCAGCTGATAGCTGATGGCTAGTAGCTGACAGCTATTTTTTACTCTCTCCGTTTGCTCGCCCTTTTGAGGCAACCAGATCCTCGATGAGGTCCACCGTCGCTGCGACAGCGTCCACCTTGCCCAGTTCTCGCGCGGCGTTCTCCATCCGGCTGACGAGCGCGGGCGAATCGATCAGTTCGATGATCGCCTGTGAAAGGCTTTCGCCGTTCAGATCGGCCTGGAGGAGCATCTTCGACGCACCCGCCCGCTCGAATGCCTCGGCGTTCTTTCGCTGATGATCGTCGGCGGCAGTCGGCAGCGGTATCATTATTGATGCCTTGCCGGATGCCGCAAGCTCGGCACAGGTCGTTGCCCCGGCCCGCGAGACAACAATGTCAGCATTTCCAAATTCGACGAACATATCCGAAATAAACGGCCGCACGTCGTGATCCGCGATTCGCGACCGAGCATACATCTCGCGTGTTTTTTCAAAATCGGCCTCGCCGGTTTGATGGACGATCCTCAGCATATCGGCACGGCCTTCAAGCAGCGGCAGAGCGCTCATCATCGCGTTATTGATCGCCCTTGCTCCCTGCGATCCGCCGAACACGAGAATGTTCGTTTTCTCGCCGCGTGCCTTACGCGGAACATCAAAGAATTCCTTACGGACGGGATTACCGGTAACGACACCTTTATTGCCAAAGAACGGAACGGCCTCGTCAAATGTCAGGGCGGCTTTATCAACAAATCGTGCGAGCCTTCGGTTTGTAAAGCCCGGCAGCGCGTTCGAATCCATCACAAGCGTCGGAAACCGCATCACGCTCGCGATCAACAGCACCGGCCCGGAAACATAACCACCAGCTCCGACGACAACGTCCGGCCGAAATTCGCGCAGCAGGCGTGCTGCCTCGATAAAACTGATCGGAAGTACGCCGAGCCCTTTAAGTTTGCCGACGACGCCGACGTTCTTCAGACCTGCGCTTGTTATCAAAGAGAGCTGAAACCCGTTCTCGGGAACGATCCGCTTTTCAAGTCCGCGCGTGGTGCCGACAAACAGCACTTCGGATTCGGCGTCTCGCCGCATTATTTCATTTGCAACGGCGATGCCCGGATAAATGTGACCGCCCGTCCCGCCGGCGGCTATCAGAACTTTCATCAAATTTCACCACCGATACACGAACAGGCACACAGGACAGTCATTTCCGGTTCCTGCGTCTCCGCGAATTTAATTCCGCCGTGTCTCTTGGGTTATTTTTCCCAGCACTTTGCGATATATTCAGCAACACTCCAACCGCAACCATCGTCATCACGACCGAGGTCCCGCCGTAAGAAATGAACGGCAGCGGAATGCCCTTTGCCGGGACGATAGAAGTTACAACACTTATATTGAACAAGGCCTGGACGATTATTCCGGTGATGATGCCGATACCAAGCAGCATGCCG
>CAUJFK010000392.1 GCA_963169175.1 Acidobacteriota bacterium
GCTTCTGACTTGCTTCGCGGTTCCACCACGAAAAGGCACGCGATCGCAAGCAAGATTCCCGGAATTCCCGCAACCAGAAACGCCATCCGCCAGCCGTAAGCCTGCGCGATACTTCCGCTTACGGCAAAGCTCAGCCCTATCCCGACAGGAAGCCCGAGCATAAAAATGCTCATCGCTTTGGCTCGGTGTTCTTTTGGAAAGAGATCAGCGATCAGCGATGTTGCGGCCGGCGCACATGACGCCTCGCCGACACCAACACCGAGCCGCATAAGAAAGACCTGCCATACGTTCTGGGCAAGGCCCGTCCCGGCCGTCATAATACTCCAGAGAAAAACACCGGCCGACAAGATGTATTTTCGCGGAGCAACGTCGGCTAGACGCCCGAATGGCAGGCCGACGAACGCGTACAGCAGCGTAAACGCAGTCGCAAGCAGGCCGAGAGATGCATCGCCAAGGCCAAACTCTTTTCTAACCGGTTCGCCGACCGCACCGAGGATCAACCGGTCAAAAAAATTCGCCGTATTGATGGCGAACAAAACAATAAGGGTGTACCACGCCGCAGCCTTTGATCGGTCCATATCTGAACTATGTTTTACCGGAAGGCCCCGAACGCGGCCAAATTGCAAAGATGATTGCCAGCCACTACAATACCAAAATGCTTTTTCACAGGACCGTGCTCATTCTAGCACTTTTCGTGCTCATGCAAATCGCTGTTGGATGTGCTCGGGAGGCCGTTCCTGAAGCGAACAACGCGGTGGCAAATGCAATTAACTCCAATCGCGCTGTCGAACCCGGGATGGAAGGGGCCAAGGACAACGCCGACGAACTTCGCACACTTATCAAACTTCCCTATGATCCGGAGGACCTGGCCTGGAAAGATTTCGCGGCCGAATCTGGACAAAGTCGCCGTTTGCTGGCCGTAATTCAATTGACTCCAGACGAAACGCGTAAACTCATTGATTCAGCATCGAAGATCGGGCCCGGCAGGCCGGCGTCGATCCCGAGTGAAAAGTGGTTTCCGAAAGAACTTGTAACTCAAAGCGAAATGAGTTCGGATGAAGGAATTCAAGCAACGTCATATTCTGCGAACGATCTTTTGCAGCCTCCGTTCACCCAAGGGACACTTTCGCATGTGAACAATACTGACTTTTTTGTCATTGAGTTGTTCGCAAAATGAAGCGACGACGACGCCCGGTTATGCACATGTGCAACCCCCGCATCGCGTGTCAGCATCCATTGTCTGCTCACAAACTCTCCTAAGATCGGCTAACTTTATCGTTTACGCGTTTTCGACTATCATCTCAAAAGCGCTCTGCACATCATGCACCTGCCGAAAGTGATCATTGCCGCACTGCTCGCCGGATTGTTTTTTTGCGACGCCGCGGCACAAGATCCCAACCCCGTCGAACGGCAGGTCGCGAACCCGTTAACAGATACGCCGAACATTAACCCCGTCGCACCCGAACAAAGCATCAAACCGCCGAAGACCCGCCGAACCGATGACGATAATGCCATCGCGTCGGGCAACGTCGTGGTTTACTCCGAGAATCAGTCCGTTGAAGGGCAGGAAGGCAGTCGCATCCTAACCTACACCGGCAACGTCGATGCCCGTTACGGCAAATACCGAATGCAGGCAGATAAGATCGTGCTGTATGAGGCCGAAGACAAGATGGTGGCCGAAGGCAGCGTCGTTTTTGACGAAGGCGATGACCAGCGTATCACCGGAGCACGCGCAGTCTTTTTTCTAAAGACAAAGCTCGGGCATTTTGAAGATTCGACCGGTTTCACCAATCAAACGAACGACGGCACCGTCATCTATTTCACAGCCGAGCGTGTTGACCGGACAAAGATCGATGAGATCGTGGTCACAAAAGGAAAGTTCACCGCCTGTGATGAGGCCGTACCGAAATGGTCATTCACCGCCGATGAGGCCACGATAAAATTCAACGATAAGCTAAAATTGAAAAACGGCAAGTTTCGGATCAAGGACGTGCCCGTGATACCGATACCGTATATTTCGATCCCAATAAAAGAGCGTGATCGGCAATCGGGATTTCTTACACCAACATTCGGCTTTTCCGGCAACAAAGGTGTTCGCCTGCAAGGGGCCTACTTTCAAACGCTCGGCCGTTCGGCGGACATAACGTTCCGCGGCGACGTTTATACCTCGCGCGGCGTAGGCTATGGTTTCGACATGCGGACACGCAGCAACGACCGCTCATTCCTGAACTTCGGCCTTTACGCCGTCAAGGACCGGATCTTCGGCGCAAAAGAAGATGCGACCCATCCCGACCAGGGCGGCTCGATCTTTTATGCCGAAGGTGTACAGTACTTTTCAAATGGTTGGACCGGTGCGGCCGACATGCGGGTCACATCGAATCTCGCCTTTCGCCAGATATTCTCAGACGGCATACAGCAAATAATTTCACCTATCGAAGTTTCCCAGGCGTTTGCCAACAAAAGCTGGACGAATTACACCCTTGACCTGCTGGCGCGTACGCAGGTAATTTCTATCCCAAACGTGACCATCAGCATCAATAACCTTCCGAGCGTCCATTTTGAGAAAAGGCCGTCGCGGTTGTCGTTTTTGAAAGGTGTTTATTTCTCATTCAAAACCGGCATCGAGGGCACATCGCGGCGCGAAACGGTAAACGATCTTGCGCTTTACCGGGCACAAACCGGGGCCGATCCGATACGAACATCGCTGTTCAATCTCCGATACGACGCATATCCGCAGGTAACGGTGCCGATCAACACCAAGTACGTCAATTTTACGGCCTCAGGCTCAATGCGGTTAACGTATTACTCTAATTCGTTCAACGACATGCGGAGGCTTACTGAAACAGATACCTTAAGAAAGTATGGCGAGTTCAAATTCGATGTACGGCCCGTCGCACTGGCGAAGAATTACTACGGGAAGAATAACGAGTTCAAGTTTCGGCATGTGATCGAACCGTTCGCGACGTACCGCTATATCAAAGGTATCGACAATTTTCATAGCATCATTCGCTTCGACCAACTGGACACGATTACAGATACCAACGAGATCGAGTTCGGCATTGCGAACCGATTCTATACACGCCGCTATTCCGAAGCCGTCACGTCCGAAGCAAAACGTGAGCTTTCATCTCTGGCGGCGGGAAACCGCGTGCAGTTGGCGTCATCGGGCGAACGGGGCGAGAATATCGACGGCTTGCCGCGGCAGGCTGAACGTACGGACGCCGTTTCGTCCGTGGACGCGATCCTGGCTAACCATGCCAAAAGGAAGAAAGATGAGCTTTCTATACAGCCTTACGAGGTTTTCACTTTGGTGGTTCGCGGCAAATATTTTTTCGACAGGACATTTGGCGGCGCCCTTGTGCCGGGACGGCGAAACCAGATAGCCCCGATCACCGATCTGTCATTCTATACCTTCGGTGGTGTCGCCCGCCGCTTCTCGCCGATCAGTGTCGATATGACGTATCGGCCACAGCGGACAATTTTCTTCAATACACGAATGGATGTAGGAACACAGGGAGATGCAGTCCGCGCGATCTCAGCAACCGTCGGCTATGACACGCGGATGCTGAAGGTTTTTCAGACATTCTATTACACACGGGCAGTTGACCTGATCCCGTCGCTTGCGGCCCAGTTCGCCAAGCCATCGACATCCGCGGTCATTAAGGAACCAGGCACACTGCGTGGATCTCAATGGAGTCCATCGATCTTCATTGGCGACCGCAATAAAGGGCTCTATGCTGGAGCGGCCGTCTTTTTTGATTTTGAGAACCGTCGGGCCTCGCGCCTGTCACCGCTGATCTCTTCGCTTTATACAGTCGGTTACGCGTACGATTGCTGTGCCCTCGTCCTCCAATGGAACAGCCTCAACGTCGGCCCGCGCAACGAAAACCGGTTGCTTTTCAGCTTCCGTCTGAACGGCATCGGGGCTTTTGGGACAGAACAGTTTGGGACAGGATTGAGATGATCCGGAGTTAGGTGCTTCGCTTTGCGGCCCCTATCGGTGTCAGATTTGCAGGCGGCGGCTGCGGTCCCCGTTTTTTGGCTTCCGCATTGGCAACATCATCGTCATAGCTTTGCCGGCACGCCACCAGCAGCGTCATCAAGGTAATGAACATCACGGTGACTGCGGTAATGTGCAAGACAAAATCGAAAATGCTGTGGACGAGTACCGCAAAGCACCCCACCACCGCACCTATCGCGACGCCGCGCCGGTACGAATTCGCGACGGCTGCGCTGTTCATACCCTGGCGAAACAGCCAGAACAGAAAAAATAGTCCAATGATGATCCCAACGACTCCGGCATCCGCCGCGACCTGCAGGTAATCGTTATGTGCCTGCTCGACCCGAGCAAGGCCGCTGTATGTATCAAACGGCGTGTATGCCGCCCCGAGCGCTCCAAGCCCTGCACCTAACGGCATCGAATTAACGATCACTTTGGTTGTTACGGACCAGATGTGGCTGCGGTCGGTTGTCACATCGCCAGAGGCAGTGGTCTCTGCGATCCGTGTCAGAGTGCTCTCACCTCCGACAAAGATCGAACCGACGACGATCCCTGCGATAAGAAGCGCGGCAAGGCCAACCTTGACGAACAATCGGCCGCGGCTTTTCGCTCCGGTGGTCAACACGACAAGCAGAATGACCTCAGCAAGCAATGCAATAAGCCCGCCGCGCGATCCGCTAAGCAGTAAGGCAACGCCCATCAGCGCAATGCCCGTTATATACAACAGACGCTTGTCCCGCGCGACCGATCCTGAAAAAAGCATTCCCAGCGGAACCGCGATCGTCATTTCCATGTACGCCGCAAAGTTGTTGCGATTGACGAACGAACCGAAGGGTTGAGCGGAACGGGCCTCGTAAATGCCGTAGATCTTTCCGGGGCTAAGCACAGCCTGCAGGATCGCAAAAAAGGCGTAAGCAAAACCGAAAATTGCGATTATGATAACAAGTCGGCGAATACGGCCAGCCGAGTTTACCAATACCAGCGAAACTGAAAAGAAGAGCCCAAGTGCGAGGTAATGGAGTGCCGACATCTGGGTCGCGAACGGATCGAACGATATCGTGCGCGGAATGGCCGGCACACCGGCTATATCACCGATCGAGCCAATTGGTCTCGCCTGGACCAGTCCATATGCCGCTGCTGCGTAGAAGGGTATCTGAAGTTTTGAAGAATTGATCTCTACCGCTCCTTTCCGGAAAGCATCGGCGGCCCAGAGGGCCACCATCAGGGCAACCGCAACATAAAAAAGCGCGAGCACGGGTTGGTGAACCGTACCGTATAGGACCGTGCTCAACACGATCACTAAGACCATCAAGAGAAATGCGATCCGGTTCGGCAAGGTCATATCGTCAGCTAATGGAACTGTGGCTCCGGGCGGCAGTGATCAAATCCGTTCAAGTTTGAACGCGTCAAGCCACACAATGCCATTTATCGGACAGATGTCTCCGCAACTCTCCCGCGACGTCCGAATATGGATGCCATCGCAGTCATCCGGCACCGCGAACTCAACATTTATCGACTCCCATTCACGCGAACCAAGCGGAAACCGCATACTCCGGGCCAGCAGCACATTGTTCTTGGCATCGACCACATCAATAACCGGTTCGCCGCCCGTGCGAAGGTTCTCAACCCTTACCATAAACGTCAATCGGTAACGGCCTCCCGGCTGGATCGCCACCAATTGCGAAACATTCAACAAGTCCGGGCGATTATATCCCTTGAAGTTGAGCTTTAGGCCTCGCTGTCCCTCAGAATGTACGTTTGGATCAGGCAGGATCTCTAATTTACTATCGCTCCGATTTACATGCCATCCGAAAATTGTGCTCGCCGAATCACCGAAAAACTTTTCAAAGCCCGGATTAGAAATTGATTCAAAACTCGCCTCCGGATCTATTCCCGCCTGACGGGCGAGCTCAAGTGCCTCGCGAAAATGGCGTTTTTCGTACAAGCGTTGGGTCATATTCTTCAATATCGGCACGTGCCGTGCCCGTACGTCTTCTGGGGTACTGTTCCAGACACGCAAGGCATCGGCGGCGGCCCCGCGCACCGAATAGAATACCGCAAGAGTAACCCGTGTTTCAGGCGTATCCGCCGCGACCTGCTCGACACGGGCCGGATCCTGGTCAAAATAATCCCACGCCAATGCGAACACTTGTTCGCGGTAAACAAAACTCTTTTCTGTCGCCTTGGTCAAATACGCAAAGGCCTCATC
>CAUJFK010000393.1 GCA_963169175.1 Acidobacteriota bacterium
CGGGAGGCTGTTTTCAGCTGGATCCAATCGGAGATCGACCGGATCAGTAAAATGGCCGGTCATTGATGGGGTTGAGGGTTTTGTATATCGACGGTCGACTTCCAACGCCAGGGGTTGGCGGACTGCTAAACAATGATCTTCCAGAAATGCCCAAAATGTAGAAGTTCCCGGATCCGCCGCGGATACCGGCATACGCCGCTTCCGATGAAGTTGATCTTTCGATACAACCTGCTGTGTGATAGCTGCAACCTTGAATTCCGTGGGTTTGCGTTCAACCCATCTACCCGGCCGCGACGCCGGCCAAAACGTAAGGAAGCTGGTAGTGAATCCGGTTCCTGACGCTCTCGTCTGCCCGCTTTTCAACATGTCAGGCCACACAGTCTTTCGATCTGTACCTGCCTCCATCGTGCTGTCCGTCGCGCTTGGCTTCCTCGTTTTTGCCGGTCCTGCCGCTTCGCAGGAATTACCGGACACTCCAGCCGCAAGCAAGACTGACCGAATACACTTAGGTGACCTTGTTGACGTTGACTTTGTCGGGAGCTTTGAATACGACTGGCGCGGCGGATTGACCAGCGATGGCTACCTCGACGGCCTTGAACGGGCTGAAAGGCCTGTTTTTGCTCTATGCAATACCGAAGCCGAGGCGGCGGCCGCGGTCGTGAAGCAGTTTGCCTATTTTCTTCGTGACCCCAAGGTGATCGTGAGGATCATTGATCGATCAAACCGGGCTTTGGCCTATGTCAATGGCGCCGTCAAGGTGCCGCAACGATTCCAGCTGAGACGGACGGCAAGTCTGCTGGAACTGATCGTTCTTTCCGGGGGAATCACGGATAGTTCGGCAGGCAAGATCGTCATTTTCCGGCCGCCCAATGTTAGTTGCGGGGTTGGCGGCCGATCGCCGGACCCCGAAAAGGCGGTCCCGCGACGCATCGAGGTGCTGATCGCTGATCTGCTTGGCGGAAAGGCCGAAGCGAATCCAAAGGTATTAAGCGGCGATATCGTAAATGTCGTGGAGGCACCACCCGTATTTGTTATGGGAGACGTGGCCGCCCCTCGGCGGATGAATCTGACGCCCGACCTTACGCTTTCGCGGGCTATCGCGTCGGCCGGCGGCATTTCGAACTCATTTTCAGGCCAAAAAGCTCGTATTCATCGCCGCGGCCCGGACCCTAAGGTACTTGAGGTTGACCTTCGCAAGTTGATGGAAAAAAAGATCGGCGACCCGCAATTAGAGCCTTATGATGTGATCCAGGTCGAGCAGGAAGGTGTCAAGGCCCAGAAACTGGCCCCGGTCGCGGAGCCCCTGGGGGACGGCAAAGACCTGTCAAAACTACCGCTTCGAATTGTCGATTGACCAACCCGATCCCGCAATAACGCATCAAAATTGTCCAAAACGCGGAAATTTGTTTCAATAAGAAGTATTCTAATGATAATCTTCATTGGATAGAGCAAAAAATGAACAAGCAACAAAGATTCAGCCGCCGGAGCATCATCCTGTTTTGGCTTGCCCTTGTGGCCGTGATCATCGGCACACTCATCGCACTTGAACAGATAGCAATATTGTACGTTCTGGCAACAGTAGCATTGGTCGCCCTTCTGCTGGTCGTCGCTTTCTCCGACCTCGAAAAGGTTGGTAGCGAGGGCAGTGGAGCATTTTCTCAAGACTAAACTAGCCGCATTTGTATGGCCCGACTGCTAAAGATCGCCGCCGCGTTCACACTTATAGCAATACAGGTGTGCCCGCTTTTTGGCGCCGAATCAGAGGCCGGGGCAGAACGGGGCGAATCGCAGCCCGCTCTACGCTGGCGTTCCAAGGTGATCACCGTTTCTCTTTCTACTTCACTGCTCAGGCCGGCAGCGAACGTGAAAGGCGGAAGTGATCTGGTCGAGGCTGTCCGCCGAAGCCTCAAGACATGGGAAAACGCCAGTGGCGTATCGTTTCGTGTGGTTTTTTCGGACCGCCAAGACGTCAGCCCGCAGGGAGCTCTCGGCGATGGCGTGAACCTTATCACGGTTGCCCCGACCGCTGAAAATGCTCTCTTATTTGCAAAGAGCGCGGAGACCGATGCCGCGACCACCCGTGTATTTTTCGATGCCCGCGGCCGCATTTCCGAGGCCGACATCGTACTGAACCCTTATCAGCAATTTTCGACTGACGGCACCTTCGGTACCTTTGACCTGGAATCGGCGTTTACCCATGAGCTAGGACATGTTCTCGGCCTCGAACATTCGTCGGTGCGTGGATCCACAATGTACGAGACCTTTGGGAAGAATGGTCTATTCGGGCTTCAGGACCTTTCGCACCGCACACTTGCTGAAATTGACCGCGCCGCCGTGCGGGCAAAATATGGTGCACCGGCGGATGAAGATTGCTGCGGCACCGTTTCGGCAAAGCTCTTAATGGCTGGCGGCCGCCCGGCAGCGGACATTGAGGTTTGGCTGGAAGACCGCGAATCCGGTAAGGTAGTATCCGAATCGGTTACCGGCAATGACGGCGTTGCAGAGTTTGGTGGTGTCCCGAGCGGGAATTATTCGGTTTTTGCGAGACGCGGCGATGGGACAAAAAAATCCGTTCCGCTGCAGGAACTCGATCCGGTCGAGATATCCGCGGGAGCGGCAACCTCGTTCACGAAAAAGCTTGAACTTCGGCCGGATGACCTTGACGTGAAATACACAGGTTTTAACGGCCAGCTTACTCTTAGCTCAGTGCCGATAAATGCAGGAAAGAGCTACACGATCTATCTCGGCGGCCGGAATCTGAAACCCAAAGGTGCCAAGATCAGCTTCAGCTCACCCTTTTTGGAAGTAACGCCGGGATCGATCGCGTCGCACGATTACGGCGAGGGACTTGGCGTCCTTAGCTTTGAGGTACAGGCCGACACCCGAACTCCCGTCGGGGAATACACCATCTTTGTTGAATCTGCATCTGGTGCTCGATCGGCCATCGTGGGCGGCATTTCGGTCCGCACCTTCGCCAACCCGTTTAGTAACTTCATTTTCGACAATAAGTTACAATAGATATTTTGGCTATTGCAATTGCTTGGCCATTTATGCATAATCTCTGTGTTCACCTCCCCGGTGAACATCCGGTCACGAGGGGTGAGGACTTGTGACCAAACAGGGCGGCGGTGTGGGAGACGCCGCCCTATATCATTTTAGGGGCTTTATTTTTAAATTACTTGACCCAACTGAGATTTGTCGGGATACTTAATC
This sequence comes from Acidobacteriota bacterium, assembly GCA_963169175.1. Taxonomy (GTDB): domain Bacteria; phylum Acidobacteriota; class Blastocatellia; order Pyrinomonadales; family Pyrinomonadaceae; genus OLB17. The sequence goes on from CAUJFK010000393.1 coordinate 3,214, forward strand.
TTATCCCGAAGCGATCCGATGGAGTCGCTGGTTTTTTTGAGCCGGTACCCGGGCAAGACCCCGGACGATCGGCTTTTCGCTTTGGATTAAAAAAAGTTTTGCTCTTGGGTGCTGATAACCTCGGCGAGAGCAAACTCGCAATTTTGACAATTTCTTGTGTCGAAGCCGCATCGGCGTTGATGCGGCGCGGGGGAACCAAATATTAGGGGCGAATCAAGATCGAGGAACACTTTCAGAGTTCCAGCCCGTCAGCTAACCTCGTAGGCGTTTTTGAAAGACATGCCGTTTTGACGGGACAATTGGATTTGTACTGGCCGTTCACGCGATGACTTGCGATGACGGCCTTTTAGTTTGAATATGGTCCGAAAGGAACACGGTTGGTTTCACCGCTGGCTTTACAATGGCGTACCTGAGGTAGAAGGCCCGCATGAACCGGAAGGCCGCCATCATAGCCACCCTTGGTGGAAAGTGATGTGCCTCACCGGCGTCGATTACTTTTCAACCCTTGGCTATCAGCCAGGCATCGCATTTCTTGCCGCCGGAATTCTCTCACCAGTCGCGACGTTTGTACTCGTGCTCTTGACCCTTTTCGGTGCACTCCCTATTTATCGGCGCGTGGCCCAGGAAAGCCCTCACGGCGAAGGTTCGATCGCGATGCTGGAGGCCTTGCTTTCCCGCTGGAAAGGCAAACTCTTCGTACTCGTCCTCCTCGGGTTTGTAGCGACCGACTTTGTTATTACAATCACCCTTTCGGCTGCTGACGCCACTGCCCACGTCCTTGAAAACCCTTTCGTTCAGGATTCGATGCCGTTTCTCGATCATCCGGTCATCGTCACCCTCGTTCTCATATCTTTGCTCGGCGCCGTTTTTCTCAAGGGATTTAAGGAGGCGATAGGTATCGCCGTTTTCCTTGTCGGCGTTTATCTGATACTCAATGTAGTGGTCATCGGGGTTGGCCTCTACGAGGTTGTGACTCACCCGATCCTATTTAACGATTGGCGGACAATGCTTTTCAGAACAAAAGCATCATTCGGTGGATTTGAAACTGTTGGCCTGATGGGCATAATCCTTGTCTCGTTGGTCAGTTTTCCAAAACTTGCACTTGGGCTTTCCGGGTTTGAGACGGGTGTTGCGGTCATGCCGATCGTTGAAAGCCCAAACCGTATCGAAAAGACCCGAAAGCTTCTCGCGACGGCCGCGATCATCATGAGTTTTTTGCTGATCGGCAGCAGCCTTGCAACCAGTGTTCTGATCCCTGAAAAGGAATTCTGCCCGCAGATCGATTGTGCCGATACCGAAAGGCTTCATGAACTGCCTGCTTTTTGCGCCTGCGGAATGGAGAAAGGCAAGGCAAACGGCCGCGCACTTGCATATATTGCACACGAAAAATTCGGCGAGCTATTTGGGGCAAGCGTTGGCAATATTTTTGGAACTATCTATGACGTCAGCACGATCCTGATCCTGTGGTTTGCCGGTGCCTCGGCAATGGCCGGGTTGCTGAATATCGTTCCACGATACCTGCCGCGCTACGGCATGGCCCCGGACTGGGCTAGGGCGACGCGGCCGCTGGTACTCGTCTTTACCGGAATATGTTTTGCTGTCACGATCGCATTCTCGGCAGACGTCGATGCCCAGGGCGGCGCCTATGCCACAGGCGTCCTCTTTCTCATCTCA
>CAUJFK010000394.1 GCA_963169175.1 Acidobacteriota bacterium
CACGGACAAGTTTTCCTATCTCATGAACCGGCTGAATCGTACCTATCTCGTTGTTTGCGGCCATCACCGATACAAGGATCGTCTCGTCGCGAATCGCCGCTCGAACATCTTCGATGTTTACAAGGCCGTCCTCATAAACCGGTAGATATGTAACAGCGAAGCCTTGTTTTTCCAGATCCTCGCAAACATTTTTGACGGCTGGATGCTCGATTGATGATGTGACTATATGCGGCGATCCTGTCCCACGGTTTCGCGTCACCAGTCCGCGAACCGCAAGATTATTGGCTTCGGTGCCGCCGGAGGTAAAAACGATCTCGTTCGGCCGTGCATTGATCAACGCGGCGACCTGGTGCCTTGCCTTATCGACGGCCGCTCTCGTTTCCTGGCCAAAGAAATGGATGCTTGATGCGTTTCCAAACTTTTCGGTCAGATACGGCATCATTGCGGCCAGCACGTCCGGGTCCACCGGCGTGGTGGCGCTGTTGTCGAGATATATCCTTCGGAACATTTTCTTATTTTAGACCATCTGGGCGACGCTGCGTAAATCTCTACCTACTCACGGCGATCCATGTGGGTCCGCTATAACTATCGCGGGACATCTGATACAATTCTCGCGACCAAATCACGATTTTTCCAAATAACTGAACTTCGGAGAAGAGACCTATGAAACGCGTTGCTGTAGCGGTGTTGCTGTTTGCTTTGTGTGTGCCATTGTTTGCCCAGACGGCGGGGAATGGACCGTCTGATCGGGCTGGGACTGGCAGACCTGTACCTGGGCCGGTAAAGAAGGCCGGGTCACCGGCAAAAGGAACGGCGAGTTCGCAGCCTATCGACAAGGCCTATACCGATTCGATCATCAAGAACACGACCGACAAGATGTTCCTTACGGACATCGTTGATCATCTGCCCGCCTCGGACAAGGTGCCTACTCCAAAAAAGATACTGGGTTATCCGATAGGCACACCGAACAAACTGACATATACGAAGGACCAATATCGCTATTATCGCGAACTTGAAAAAACGACTCCGCGTGTAAAGACATTCATCGCTCCGGAACGAAGTGAAGGCGGCCGCGAGCAAATACTGATCGTTGTCTCTGACGAGGCGAATTTGGCAAAACTTGCCCGGTACAAAGAGATCACTTCGAAGTTGGGCGACCCGCGGACGATCAATGATGAGCTGGCCAAGCAGTTGATAGCCGAGGGAAAAGCTATCTACTGGGCATCGGGCTCGATACATTCGAATGAAACAGGCAGCCCTGAGATGCTGATGGAGATGGCATATCGGCTGGCGGTCGAGGATTCGCCGTTGATCCAGGCGATCAGGAAAAACGTTATCGTGATGATAACCCCGACGCTTGAGGTTGACGGGCGCGATACGATGGTCGATCTGTACAACTACCGCAAGGCGAACGAAGGCAAACGTGTTCCCGGCCTGATCTATTGGGGCAAGTACGTCGCGCACGACAACAACCGCGATTCAATGTCGATGGCGCTGGCGCTGACACGCAACCAGATGTCAACGTTTTTGGATTATCACCCGACAGTTTTGCATGACCTGCACGAATCGGTGCCGTTCCTGTACACATCGACCGGGACCGGGCCGTACAATGCGTGGCTCGATCCGATCGTCGTCAACGAATGGCAGGAACTTGCTTATTACGAGATACAGGAAATGACGCAGCGGGGCGTGCCCGGCGTGTGGACCCACGGGTTCTATGATGGTTGGGCGCCAAACTATATGTTTTATGTTGCGAACGGACACAACTCGATCGGGCGGTTCTATGAAACATTTGGCAACGGCGGGGCCGACACACAGGACAGGGTTGTCGGTGCACAGTCCGCACGTGATTGGTTCCGGCCAAACCCGCCGCTGCCGCGTGTGAAATGGTCTATCCGCAATAACATCAACATGCAGCAGAGCGCACTTTTGCTGGCGATGGGCTATGTCGGGAACAACAAGGATAAGTTCCTGAACAATTTTTATCTGAAGAGCAAGCGTTCGGTTGCCAAGGCGAAAACCGAAGGGCCGGCCGCCTATGTTTTGCCGGCGGACGATACGCGTTCCGTCGATGCGGCCGACCTTGTGAACCTGCTCAAATTGCAGGGCTGCGAGGTGCACAAACTGAACGCCGCGGCCGAGGTAAAAGATGGGAAGTTTGCCGCCGGGAGCTATGTTGTCCGGATGGACCAGCCTTATTCTCGAATGGCCGACATGCTGCTCGACACCCAATATTACAATGTTAACGATCCGCGGCCGTATGACGATACCGGCTGGACGCTTGGGCCGCTGCGTAATGTCAGAACTGTGCGCGTAAAGGATGAAAAGATCCTCGACGCACCGATGACGCTAACAGAAGGGCCGTCAAAGGTGACCGGCAAGATGGAAGGCTCCGGCACCGCCGGATTTGTCGTTAATCACACCGGCGAGAGTGCGGTGGCGCAGCTTCGCTACAGGTTGAAGGACGTCAAGGTCTCCGTTGCCGAGGCCCAGTTCAAGATCGGCAATAAGAGCTTCAATGCGGGTTCGTACATAATCAAGGCAGATGGAAATCCAGGCGATCTATCGGCGAGATTGACAAAAGAGGTAACGGACCTGGGCCTTACAGCGACCGCGTTCGACAAGGCCCCGGAAGGAGCATCACACCCGATCACTGCTCCTCGCGTCGCTCTTGTCCATACATGGATCAATACGCAGAATGAAGGCTGGTACCGCGTGGAATTTGACAGGTTGGGGATTCCATACGATTACATCTCCGATCAGGACATTGGCCGTATGTCGAACCTGCGCGAAAAGTACGATGTGATCATCTGGGGTCCGGTCTTCGGCAGTGCTCAATCTATCGTTCGGGGCAATCCAAAATATGGTGATTCAGAAGCACCGATCCCGTGGAAAGGTTCGGCACTGACCCCGAGCTTTGCGAACTCGCCCGATCAGACTGACGACATCCGTGGGGGAATGGGCATTCAGGGAGTCGCCAATCTTCAGAAATTCGTCGAAGGCGGCGGACTTTTTGTGACGGTCGGCTCGAATGCCTCTATCCCGATCGATTTTGGTATGGTTTCTGGAGTCTCGATCCAGGAGGCACGGACACTGCAGGCGCGCGGTTCGGTCTTTAATACGGTTTTTGCCGACCGCAAGAGCCCGATCGCATACGGGTACGATGAAAAGCTTGCGGTTTACTTTAACCAGGCACCGTTGCTTCAGGTGGCGGCCGGCGGCGGCTTTGGCGGTTTTGGCGGAGCCGGCCAGCCTAGCGGCGGTGACCGGCCCACGGGCCGAGGTACAACCTCCGATCCGGATGTCGTTCAGGGCCGCGCACCGTTCGTAATGCCATCAACAACTCCAACGCCCGATCCATCACAGGCTGCTGCGACTCTGCCCTTGGCAATGCGGCCGCGCATTGTGCTGAGGTTTGCACCCGAAAAGGAACTCCTTGTCAGCGGAATGCTTGCCGGCGGATCTGAACTGGCTGGAAAGGCCGCCGTCGTCGATGTTCCGGTCGGATCAGGTCACGTTGTGATGTTCGCCAACAATCCAATGTGGCGGCATCAAACACACGGAAGCTTTTCGCTTCTGTTCAATGCGATCCTGAACTACGATAACCTTGGTGTCGGCCGAAGTGAGCCGACCAGAGGCGGCAGGCCGCAGGCCGATGATGAGGAGCAATAGTTTGAGTTTGATCGATATAGAGGATGTATGAAAAGCTCGAAGATGATTCTTTTAGGGGCATTCTTGTTCCAAAAATTCGGATCTCATTCATCAAACTCGGTGGTATCTGTTCACCACTGAATAAGATGAAGAAAAATACCGAATAAGATGAACAAGAGCCGACGTCCGCGGTGCGGGCACATTTCAGGAATCGATTCTTTTCTACGCGGGATCGGCGAAGACGTGCGGGAACGCATTTTCTTCGCCCTTTCGCGGTTAGACCCAGGAGTTACCACAATGAAAGAAAAATTGTTTATTGTTTTGGCCGCGGTCATTATCTTGACCGGGCAGCTTATTGCGCAGGACGCTATGAAACCACCTACCGCCAAGAAGGAACCAAAGGTACTCAAGATCCACGGCTATGAGATCGTGGATAATTACGCGTGGCTGCGCGACCGCAGCGACAAGAAAGATCCCGAGATAATGAAATATCTCGACGCCGAGAACGCGTACACCGAGGCCAATATGGGCAGCCATAAAGGTTTTGTCGATACCCTGTACAAGGAGATGCTCGGCCGGATCAAGCAGGACGATACCAGTGTTCCATATAAGCGCGGCGATTTTTGGTATTTCACGAAGACCGAGCAAGGTAAACAGTATCCGGTCTATCTGCGAAGCAAAACCCGCGATGGCAAAAGTGCCGAAGTGCTTCTTGACCAGAATGAGATGGCAAAGGGGTATAAGTTCTATGCCATCGCAGCCTTTGAACCGAGCGACGACGGAAACCTGCTTGCATTCTCTAGCGATACGACCGGCTATCGTCAGTACACGCTGCGGGTAAAGGACCTGAAGACCGGCAAAATGCTTTCGGAAAAGATCGAACGCGTGACCTCGAGCGAGTGGTCGCCGG
>CAUJFK010000395.1 GCA_963169175.1 Acidobacteriota bacterium
CGCCACGCTGCGATTCGGGAAGCTGTTGAAGTACATTTGACGCGGTTGCGGCGTCCAGGTGGGCCAGTACTACGGCTACGGTCTGCGGATTTTCAGATTGGAAAAGCTTGGCGATCTGCTGCGGATCGGTCTTTTGCAGGACCTCGAAACTTACTGGCGTTTCGATCGAGTGCATCACCTTGTCGGTCAGCCGCTTTGCCTGTTCGGTACCAAAGCTTTTCATCAGCAATCGCTTTGCGTAGTCTACGCCGCCGGCCGAAACAAACGAGCGCGCGGTCAGCAATTGATGAAATTCTTCGAGGACCGTATCGGAAACCTGAGATTTGATCTTTGGAAGCGTGGCAAGCTCTTTTGAAAGGGCATGCACTTCGGCCTCATCAAGTTGTTTGAAAAGCTCTGCGGCCGCCTCTTCGCCAAGCAGCAGGCAAAGTATCGCTGCCTTGCGGATGCCCCCAACGGACTCAGGCCGAGGCGGGGCCGCAGGCGGCTCAGTGGTTTCGGCAAACGTAACTAGCGATTCGATCGGTTTTTCTGACATTAGGACTATCTCTTTTTTCTCTTCTAATTCTTAGGCTTTTTCTGCCAGCCATCCGCGCATTGTATTGACAACGGTATCGGTGTCGCTGAGCGTCTGTTCGACCAATTGCTTTCGCATTGTTTCAACGCGTTCTACGTTTGCCGACGACTTCGTGTCCTGACCCATGCGGGCCTGAAGTTCGCCGACGGTCATCATTTGCCGCCCGCCTGCGTGTGCGTCGCCATCGTCGCCAGGTTGAAGTGCGAGCGCACGCCTGTCACCGGGCCGTCCGCCGTCACCCAACAGATTTGGATCCGTCGAAGCCGCGGCCGCAGTCCTTAGCGCTCGAAGTGCCGGCCGTATCGCGAACAAAAGTAGAAGTACTGCTACGATCAAGAGAATGCCATATTTCGTAAGGCCCGAAACGATTGCCTTGTTTCGTTCCAGGAATGGAGCCGCGGCATTTTCTTCGGCTGCCAACTTGTTGAACGGCATGGTCTGGACCACGACGGAGTCACCGCGTTCGGCATTTATACCAACCGCCGCTGATACTAGGTCCTGGATCTGCTTCAGTTCTTCGGGCGACCTCGCAACCCCGACATCGTTTACATTCTTGTGATCGACGACGACCGAGACTGACATTCGATTGACACGTCCGCCGCCGCCAACGGTCTTTGTAATCGTTTTGTCGATCTCGTAGTTCACGGTGGAAGTACTCCGCTGATCGCCGGAGGCGGGCACTGGGGCCGGCGCTACGGGCGGCGGAGCGGTGGCGGGATTATTTGACCGAGCGCCGGCGACACCGCCGTTTGGGTTTGTCTGCCCGGCCCTTGTGTTTCTTGCTTCGCTTGATGTCTGCTGTGACCGGACCACCTGAGACTGCGGATTGTATTTTTCTTCGCTTTGCTCAATACGGCTGAAATCGAGGTCGGCCGATACGTCCGCACGCACATTGTTTTCACCAACGACAGGTTCGAGCAATGCAATGATCCGGGCGGCGTTCTCGGCCTCGTACTTCTGTTTTGCCTCAAGCTGGGCATGGAATGCACCGGCACCGCTCGAAGGATCGGTCTTGCCGGAACCGGCGGCAACCAGAAGCCGGCCGCGGGTGTCCATCACCGAAATATGCGATGGATCAAGACCTTCGATCGAACTGGCAACAAGATTGACTATCGCTTCGCTCCTTTCACCCGAAAGCTCCTTGTTCTGTCGGACCTTGAGCATCACGGATGCTTTTGCACCCTCCTCTTTGTCCGCGAACACGGAATCCTTTTTCGGCGTGATGTGTACGCGGGCCGCCTCGACCTCGTCCATTCCTTCAAGCGTCTTTGCAAGTTCACCTTCGATCGCGCGGCGATAATTGATCTGCTGGGCAAAGTCGGTCGCGCCGAAAGATGTTTTATCAAACAGATCGAAGCCTACGTGGCCGCCCGATAGAGCTCCTTCGCCAGCCATTTGAAGGCGGAGTTCCGAAATGCGCTCGTGCGGGACCTGTATGGTGGTACCGCCGTTCGCGATCGAATAGGGAATATTCGCTGTCTTGAGCTTTTCAACTATGGTCTGCGCGTCTTCAGGCTTAAGGTCTGCAAACAGAACACCATAGTCCGGCTGCGAACCGTAGTAAAAAAGCGTCCCGATCAGTCCGAGCGTGGCTACTGCCGAGCCGACAGTAGCGATGCGGCCGGAGAGAGGCAGTCGCGTCCAAACATCAGTTATTTGTGTGAGCAGAGACATCTTTATTCAAGGTCTTGGAAGGCGACGGGTCAGCGTGGTGTGCGGGAGAGTTGTGTATCGGGTGCCGGCGGGCCGAATCATACTTGCATTCGCATTATCTCTTCGTATGCTCCAACCAATTTATTTCGCACTTGAAGTCCAAGTTGAAACTTCAGCTCAGCGGTTTGGAGGGCGATGATCGTTTTGTGAATGTCGGGCGACTCGCCCGTCACGGCTTTTGCGATCTCTTTGTCCGCCTGCTTTTGGGTACTGTCTATCGACTCAACGGCATCCTTAACGAGCGAACTGAAACCATCGCCGCCCGTAGATCCGGAGATCTCAGAGGCGGGCTGCGAGGCCGGTGAAATATTTGGAAGGGAGTTTACGGCTTGTATATTCATATGGCTATGCGTCGCCGAGGCTGATACTTACGCGGGCGAGTTCTTTTGCTGTGTTGAAGACGGTGGCGTTTGCTTCAAACGAACGGGCGGCGGAGATCATGTTTACGGTCTCTTCCAGTGGGTCCACGTCTGGCAGCCGGACGTATCCGTTCGCATCGGCATCAGGATGGCCGGGCTGAAACTGCATTACTGAAGGATTGTCGTCTGCAATGACGACCTCTGACTTTACGCCAAGCGTTGCGCTTTCAGTTGGCTCCAACAAACCGTTTGACTGAGCGCTTCGTTCCCATTCAGATCGAATATCCTGTGCGGTGAAGACAACGTCACGACGCTGATAGCCCTTGCCGTTGGCAGCGCGTGTCGAGTTTGCGTTGGCAAGATTGGCCGAGGCGGCCTCGAGACGTTCGCGCTGGGCCGTCATACCCTGGGTGGCGATCTTGAATATTGAGAAGAGAGACATATTGTTATTTGCCTTCGCGAATTGCGGTCCTCAGCAGCCGAAACCGCGATTGCAGCATTCGGGCACCAAAATTGAAATTACTTCCGGCCTGTGCCAGGTCGGCCATCTCGCGGCCCGCATCGACGGTATTGCCATCCATCCCGACGACTTCGGCATCCTGTTCGACGACGCTCATTTCCGGCCCGGCCGCATTCGAAGCGGCCCGCAGCGGCTGTTCGCTTGTGCGAACCGCCTCGCGAAGAAATTCGTCAAACTCAAGCTGTTTCGCCTTGTAGCCCGGCGTATCCGCATTCGCGATATTGCTTGCGATAACTTCGGAACGTCGCGTTTGGACATCAAGGAATTTCTGAAGAAGACCGGTAACGCTGTCAAGCTGCGGGTCCATATGGCGGAAACCTCCGCGGACCTGTCTGCAAACGATGTGCCTGAAGGCCGCAAGATGGGAAATACGCCGGAAACACCGCATTATCAGTGTTTTTGAATCTCTAAGCCTGATAGCGGCGGCCGTCACCTGTCAAATTCTTGACACGTTCTATAGATAGCGTTATGTTGTTCGTGGCGATTGCTTCGGCTGGTCCTGCGGCGCGGTCGATTTCGTTCGGGTATGATTTTTTTAATCCCGGAAGCCTTCCCTGACACTCTGCGATATGAAACCAAAGATATTGGTTGTTGAAGACGATACCCGACTGCGTTTGCTCGTACTGGAAGGGCTTAGCACGGAAGGCTACGATCTTAAGAGCGCAGAATCTTATGACGACGCAGTTAAAGCGATCGAAAGCGAAGATTTTGACGTGCTTTTGACGGATGTAAACCTTCCCGGCAAGAGCGGCCTTGATCTCCTGCCGATCTGCTTGCGCCGCAGCCCGAGAACTTACCTTATGGTAATGACCGCCTACGGGTCGATCGATACGGCCGTACAGGCGATGAAACTTGGTGCCCAGGATTTTCTCTGCAAGCCGATCCCGCTAAAAGACCTGATCAGCGCCGTTCGAGTAGCGGTTGAGAAGAACGCCGCCGGGCCAGACCGGTTTGAGCCGGAAACCGCCTCAGACTCGCCGATCATCGGGCGCTCTGTGGTAATGCTGAACCTGCTTGAGCAGGTGAATATCATTGCCCCGTACAAGATCAACGTCCTAATTACCGGCGAGACGGGAACTGGTAAGGAGTTGATCGCACGGGCAATTCATCAGACCAGCCCGCGCGAAAAGAACAGCCTTGTGGCGGTAAACTGCGCCGCGATCCCGGAACATTTGTTGGAAGACGAGCTTTTCGGACACGTCAAAGGGGCTTTCACTGGAGCACAGAGCGAGCGCAAGGGCCGATTCGAACAGGCCGATGGCGGAACGCTGTTTCTTGATGAGATCGGCGATATGGACCTCGCGATGCAGTCAAAGCTCCTGCGTGTGCTCCAGGAGAGCGAGTTCGAACGGCTTGGGTCGGGCAAGACCGTAAAGGTTGACGTCCGCGTTGTTGCGGCAACGAGTGCCGATCTGGAACGAAAGATCCTGGATGGGAGCTTCCGGGCTGACCTCTACCACCGGCTGAATGTGGTGCACTTGCGTGTTCCTGCGTTAAGAGAAAGGCCTGACGACATTATGCCCCTGTCACAGGGCCTTCTTGACCGCTTCTGCGAAAGGTCGGGCCTGCCGTCCAAGGCGATAGCGTCCGATACGTGTCACAAGTTGGTCTCATACAACTTTCCCGGCAATGTTCGTCAGCTTCAGAACGCGATCGAACGGGCCGCGATATTTTCAGGCCAGTCTGCCGAGGTCCGCGTCGAACACCTGCCCGAAGAAATTAAGGAGCAGGGAAGTATGTTTCAGATGACGGCCGGACACGGCATTCCCGTCACCATACCGGACGAAGGGATCGATTTCTCCGAGGTTGTTTCACAGGTCGAACGAAATCTGCTTATCCAGACCCTCGACAAGACCGGCGGAAACAAACTGCAGGCAGCAAAACTTCTGAACCTGAAACGCACGACTCTTGTAGAAAAAATAAAGCGTCTGCAGATAGATTCCGTAGAGGATGAGGCCGAGGCGGCTTAGCGGCAAGGTCGCTCGCGCTTTGCCTATTTTTGATCTGGCAGTGCGTTTCGGAGACTAAGCTGTCAAACGAAAAGAGGCCGGCCTTTCAGCCAGCCTCTTTGAATTTATCTAACCTGATCGATGAAATAGAATAGGCACAAAACCTATGCAGCGGGCATCATTCGTCCGCGCATATGCCTTTGATCACTCACCTTTCCCGACGGCCTTTACTTCTTCCGTCGGTTCGGGCCTCGGCGTTGCAAGGCCTAATTCCGGCGAACGCCAGAGGTTTGACACAAGAAGTTCGCGGATAAAGGTCATTTCCTTTGGCAGCCGGTCGTAGAGCTTAAAGAACAGGTCGTCGTGCATTGCTATTTCCTTCAACCAAATGTCGCGATCGAGATTCATCACCTGGTCCCATTGTTCTTTTGTGAAATCCAGGCCTCGCCAATCAATATCATCGTATCGCGGCATCCAGCCGAGCGGCGTTTCAACACCCATCGATTTGCCGTGAGCGCGTTCGACCACCCATTTCAGGATACGCATATTTTCGCCAAAGCCCGGCCAAAGGAATTTGCCGTCCTCGCCCTTGCGGAACCAATTGACCGAAAAAATACGCGGAGGTTCCGGTATCTGGCGGCCGAAATCGAGCCAATGGGCAAAGTACTCGCCCATGTGATATCCGGCGAACGGCAGCATGGCGAACGGATCGCGGCGGACCTCGCCGATCTTCCCAAACGCGGCTGCGGTCATCTCGGAACCCATCGTCGCGGCCATATAAACGCCGAATGCCCAGTTAAATGACTGTTGAATGAGCGGCACGACAGAATTGCGTCGGCCTCCAAAGATGAATGCCGAAACCGGTACGCCCTTTGGATTGTCAAAGTCGGGATCGACCACCGGACACTGTGTTATGGGTGCCGTAAAGCGGGCATTTGGATGTGCGGCTGGCTTTTCGCTGGCAGGCGTCCAATCGTTGCCCTGCCAATCTATGGCATGGGCTGGCTTTTCACCATCCATTCCTTCCCACCAAACATCACCTTCGTCGGTCAGTGCCACGTTCGTAAAGATCGTGTTTTCCTTGATCGACTCCATCGCATTCGGATTGGATGAGTAATTCGTTCCGGGAGCGACGCCAAAGAATCCGGCCTCGGGGTTGATCGCACGTAGTTTGCCGTTCTCGTCCGGCTTGATCCAGGCAATATCGTCGCCGACCGTTGTGACCTCCCAGCCTTCTTCCTGGAACGGCTTTGGCGGAATAAGCATCGCAAAATTCGTCTTTCCGCATGCTGAGGGGAATGCGGCACAGACATAATCCTTGCGTCCGTTCGGTGCTTTCACACCGACAATCAGCATATGCTCGGCAAGCCATCCCTGCTCGCGTCCAAGCGTCGAAGCGATCCGCAGGGCCAGGCACTTCTTGCCAAGCAACGCATTGCCGCCGTAGCCTGAGCCGTAGGACATTATCGAACGCTCTTCGGGAAAATGGACAATGTACTTGTCCTTGGGGTCCGGCGAGCACGGCCACGGAACATCCTGTTGGCCTTCGGCAAGCGGCATTCCGACCGAATGCAGGCAATGTACGAATTCTCCATCGCCCAGAGCATCTATTGCCTTTTGGCCCATACGCGTCATGATCTTCATATTCACGACAACGTAAGGCGAATCGGTCAACTGAACGCCAAACTGCGAGATCGGCGATCCAAGCGGGCCCATACAAAAAGGAATGACGTACATCGTCCGCCCACGCATTGAACCGCGGAACTTTGGCGTAAGCAACGCTTTCATCTCACGCGGGGCCATCCAATTATTGGTCGGGCCCGCATCGCCCTTCGAAAGCGAGCAAATGTAGGTCCGATCTTCTA
>CAUJFK010000396.1 GCA_963169175.1 Acidobacteriota bacterium
TCAATGCCGGAACTGGGCTAGTTCCGGGCGGTTTCGGTGCTGCTGGCCAGGCTAAATGCGAGGCTTAGCAGGGCGTCCATCACTGGTGCGTTCTGTGTCGGCATCCAGAACGGGATGTTCGTTCTGGCCGACAGGTTCAGCGGCAGCCTTTCGGTCCCTGATGCAACCGGAGCACAGCGTGCACGGATGTCAATTGCCTGTCGCCGTGCATATGCACGCAGAGTGAAGTCCATCGGCTGTGATGGATTACTTCGCGTGAACGTCACAGTGACCGGACTGTACGTTCCCGGCGGGAACGATGGCACCGTCACATTTGCGTTGACCGCATTCGTCACCCCGAGTGCCTGCAGGCCCACTCCGGCCGTCGATGCGTCAACCGTCACGCTGCCCGGTCCCGCTGTCACCGCGTCAAACCCGCCATTGCTTCCCGGGAACACTTCCGTCACTGTCAGTGTCGGTGTGCAAACCCCAGGCACAGGCGGTGTCGGCGTCGGGACAGGTGTTCCGGTCGGTGTCGGCGTCGGTGTCGGCGGCAGGCCCGTGCACTGTGCACGGATCAGCACCGCACTCTGCCGGGCCGATGCACGCAGGGTGAAGTCCACCGGTTGTCCCGGATTCGGGATAGTGAACGTTGCCGTTACAGGATTGTACGTTCCACGCGGGAATGACGGTATCGTCACATTCGCGTTTGTCGCACTCACCACTGTGTAGCCCTGCAATCCAACACTTCCCGTTGCCGCATCTACCGTCACCGAGTTCTGCCCCGCCGTGATAGCATCGAATGCTCCAAGGCTGCCCGGGAACACTTCCGTTACCGTTATGGTCGGTGTGCAAATGCCCGGATTAGGCGTCGGTGTCGGCGTTGCCGTTGGTGTAGGCGTAGGTGTTGCCGTTGGCGTAGGTGTTGCCGTCGGTGTCGGTGTCACAGACGGTGTCGGTGTCACGGACGGTGTCGGCGTCGGCGTTCCGCAATCACCAGCAAGCGTGATGTCGTCTACGCTGAAGTTCGACGTTCCGCTGCCCGCCGGGTTCGTATATTCGAACCGGATGACATGCGACGCTCCATTGGCAACCGCCGCCGGAAGTACCACCGACCGCTGCGTGTAAGCCGCTTCCGCCGTCGATGGCTCAGTGATCGTCTGGATCGCCGTTCCGTCAACCTTTACTACCAGCGTCGCATTGAACGGCCCTGTGACCGATCCGATACGCAGCCAGTATTTCAGCGTCGGCGGTGCACCCGCCGGTATCACCAGCGTCTGCTGGACCGTACCCGTCTCGGCATTTGCCGTTCCGCCAAACCACGACCAGAACGTTCCCGTCCTTGGCGTTGCAGTTCCCCCGCCGTTTCCGCACAGGGCGTCGCTGCACAACGACGATTGGAAGTTCGTCGATGTCGATGGCCAGTTCGGATTCGTGATCGGGCTTCCTGAACTCTGCTCAATGCTCGAGTCTGTGATCAGGTTCGTCCCCTCACACGGCGTCGGCGACGGAGTTGGCGTAGGTGTCACCGTCGGAGTAGGCGTTACCGTCGGCGTCGGGGTCACCGTCGGTGTCGGCGTTACGGACGGCGTCGGTGTCGGTGTGACCGTCGGCGTAGGTGTCGGAGTTACCGTTGGCGTAGGCGTCGGGCCTCCGCACGTGCCTGAGCCTGGGCTGCAAACACCCGCTGGACGGGCACCATCAAGCTGAAGGCCAGGCGTAACATTCGGTGCATTCAACGAGAACTGTGTGAATTGAGTTCCGCTGTTTGTCGCCTGCACGCCCACCGTTGCACTTGATCCGTTAAGGTTAGCTCCGGTCCCCGTCAATGCGTAGATGTAACGGATCGCGTCTGACCCTTCCGTCAGAACAACCGCAAACTGAACGGTTGGAGGCGCTGTCGCGTTACCTGAACCAAAGGGATTCGTTCGCCATTCGATCACAAATTGACGGTTCGGACTTGCACCAATGGTGTTAGTGAAAATTCCACCGTTCTGAACGTTTGTTGTTGAAGAGTTAAGGTCGTCCCAATACGGCACGAGCGACACCGCCGCCGGTAGTCCAGAAGCCGGAAGAGCAGCATTCGAAAACGCAGTAGCGGCCCCGGAGTTCGCCGTCAGGGTTCCGTTTGTGCTGGCACTCAACGATGTGACCGCCGCAGCGTACAACGTTGAGGTCCAACCCGCCGGAAGCGGGATAGCGACCGCGGTATCATCAGCCTGGCTGCCTCCAACAAGCGTTCCGCCCGCAGGAATTGTGCCGGTCGCGCTCGTGAAGTTGTAATTCAGGCCTTGCTGTCCGACCGGAAGCGTGTAGTTGAATACTCCTGGTGAACCACCGCCGCCGCCAGTATAAGTAACTGTAAGCGTGAGGTTTACACTCGAGAAGCAGGCCACGGTGTTGTCAATAGATACCTGATAGGGTGTCGTATTGTTCGCCGTGCCGCCGCCCGTAATGTTCGGGTAGGCCGAGTTCGGCTGCGTGATCGTAACGCCCGGCGTCGTCGTCGAAAGGATCGCACTTACACCCGTCGCTGCCACACTGCTGTTGTTGACAAGCGGAATGTTGACGGAGTTGCACTCATTCGGTTCGAACAGGCCATTGCCGGTCGTGATAACGGGTGTGCCGCCATTTACCACCGGCGCGTCGAACGCCTCAGTCACCGCGCTGGGCGACTGAACGCTTGCCGAAAAGCCCATACCGCGGCGGCGGAAGCCCTCGCGAATATCGAATACATCCTGAGTGACCGTCGGGCTGTTCAGGGCGATCGCTGCCGCGACAATGGCATCGCGTTCCTGAAGCATGTCCGGATTGATCGGGGCCAGCTTCATTCCGTCTGTCACGACCTGAAGTACCCTCTGCGTACCCGCCTGGAAGCCAAGCCGCGTAACCATAAGGCCGCGAACTTCCCAAAGGGCGCTCTTCCAGATCTCGCCGGCGTTGTGCACCTGCGAGCAGCTGCCAGACGTTGCAACGATCGGGTTGCGAGGAAAAGCACTTGCAACCGCTGTGGTCGTTGTACCAAGCGTCGTGTCGCAGCCCGCGTTGATATGGCCAAATGTCAGCGGGTTGTACGGCAGATTGTTCGGGCCGCCGACCACGTTGATATTTGCGGTCGGGAATCGGCGGATGCCGTAGAAATAATTTGACGTAAACGACGCTGAGCCAAGCTGGAACAGCGACCAGCCGCCCATGCCATAGACGCCGTTCACGCCGTCAGCCGGCTCGGACATCATTGTCAATCCGTACCAGTCGCCCCAGCCTTCACCCATCATTCCGCCCTGGTTGCCCAGGCCGCTGCCGTTGCCGTGCAGACGGTTCGATGTGCCGTGAGTAACTTCATGGATAACGATGTCCGCATCGGCGGTTCCATCGCGGCCGGGAGTAGGACTATCCCACAGAAACATCTGCATGCGTCCGCGTCCGCCGTCAGCGGGTGTCGCAAAGTTTGCATTGTTCGTTCCGCTGGAATCCTGTCCCTCGGAGGATACACGGTCATTCGCGACTCCGCCGCGGCCGAAATTGTCGTGCTGGAAGTTCCGAGCCGCCTCGGTAAAGCCCAGCTTGTACAGCTCATCATGATAACGGTTCATGATGTAGAACATTTGGATGACGGCTCCGCGCTGGGCCTGGGCCGTAAGCGGATCGTCGCCGGGCGGAGGATTTCCCGGAGCCGGGTTCCACGTCGAATCGAATATACGATTCGGGTTTCCGGTCATTGGGGCATCTACGCCGTTTGGCGAGACACGGTCAAGGCCTGCCTCGTTAGCATTTCCGTCCGTAATGTTGGTCCCGTCGGTGATCCAACCGTTGTTGTTAAAGGAAAGATTTCCCTCGTTACCAACGAGCGTACGGGTTGTGCGGTTGATCAAAGCTCCCTGCGTACCCGCTCCAGGCGTAACGCCGGTATAGGGTGAAAGAGGCGCAGGGCTGTCGGCAATGTCGGCGTAGGCATTTGGATTGCCATAGATCTGGTATGTGGCCGACTGCGTCTGATCATCTACGATATTCTTCCGCCACAGCATCGTGCCGTCGCGAGCGTCAACGATAACGTAGTAAGCGTTGACCGGTTCCCAAATAAGAACACGCCACGCAGCAACCGCTACGCCCGGTTCTGTCGGAAAATACATTTTCTCAGCGGTGGTCGCCCAATCGCCCTCGCCAAAAACAACCTTAAGGTTCTTGGAAGCTTTGCTGTTCCGCGCAAGGTCGCTTGGCCTGAGTTCGTGGTTGATATAACCGGCTGCTGCTCGTACCGCATCAAGCGGATCGCCGAAATCGGCCGGCACGGTCGCATAATCCAAACCAGGTGCGAGGTTGTTGATCACGCGGATCATCTGGCCCTGCTCGTTAAAGCCCGCCTTCACTTCGCCGCGGAAAACCGGAATACCATTTATCGATTGCTCAAGATGGGCGAACGATGTTTTGCCATTCGGATTTGTATAATCAGCGGTAACTTTCAGGGTCGTCGCCTGGTTATCCGTCACGCCGATAAGGCGATTATTCTCTTTAACAAAATTCCTCAATATCTCGGACCGCGTCAGCCCCGATGGCTCGGTCAACGGTTCGAACCGCTCCAGCCAAACGTCGGGTGTGATAACCTCTGGCGTGCGGATGTCATTGTTATAAATCACCTTAACGTCCGGGCGCCGCGCCTTGAGGTCGGCCTCGCCGCGAACAAATTCGTCTCTGACATCAGCAACTCTAGAGGCGCTCTTGAACTGAGCACCACGAGCCGCTACAAAATAATCTTCAACATTCGCGGATTTTTCACTGCGAATGTCGTAGTTCGGGATCTCCGGTTCTTTGACCTGTACTTCATCCTTCTTCTCAGCATCCTGACCTGAAACAAGTGTGCCGTCAAAATTGAACGGCAACAGCGTGATCGCAGTCACGACGCCGAGGATGAACAGGCAAAGAAGGAGGCTTCGATTCGTCTTCAACGTCGATAACGAAAGACGGATCATCGATGTGATGTACCTTCCGGGCATTTAACATTCCTCCAAGGCTCACACTCTAGAGGCGAGAGATATCTAAAGCGGGCGTAAATTCTTTAATTGTGGTTAGAGCTAAAAGACAATAACCTAAGTTACCACGAATTGTTTGTATTACAGCTTACAATTCCAATTTTTCCATTATTAGAAGGTTGGGAGGACCGCAAACAGCCGGCCCATCCCAGTGATATTATCTGCGCCGAGCCAGAACGACAGGTCGGGCATCGCGATAATGCCGTTACCCGCAACCGCCGATGCACCGCATCTGGCGCGGATGTCAATTGCCTGGCGACGTGCGTAGGCCCTTATCGTGAAGTCCATCGGCTGCGATAGGTTCGTTCGCGTGAACGTCACGGTAACCGGATTGTACGTTCCCAGCGGGAACGACGGGACGGTCACATTTGCGTTGACCGCATTCGTTACCCCGAGCGACTGCAGGCCCACTCCGGCCGTCGATGCGTCAACCGTAACACTGCCCGATCCAGGTGTCACCGCATCAAACCCGCCCAGGCTTCCCGGAAACACTTCCGTTACCGTCAGCGACGGCGTACACGTTCCGCCCGGCGTTGGTGACGGCGTTGGTGACGGCGTTGGTGTCGGATTCGGAGTAGGTGTTGGAGTCGCAGTTGGAGTTGGGGACGGCGTCGGTGTTGCAGTAGGAGTTGGCGTTGGTGTTGGCCCTCCTCCTGCACATTGTGCACGGATGAGAACGGCATATCGCCGCAATGACGCCCGCAGTGTGAAATCAACCGGTTGACCGCCCGCAGGGATCGTAAATGTCGCCGTCACCGGATCAAATGTCCCCCACGGAAAGTTCGGTATCGTCACATTTGCGTTTGTCGAACTGACCACTGAAAAGCTTTGCAGCCCCGGCCCGCCGTTAGCCACGTCAACCGTTACGGAATTCGGGCCCGCCGTGATCGAGCTGAACGCATTCACGCTGCCCGGGATCAACTCCGTCACCGTCAGCGACGGCGTGCAGACGCCTGGATTCGGCGTTGGTGTCGGCGTCGGCGTTACAGTCGGCGTAGCCGTTGGCGTAGGTGTTGGGCCGCCGCCGCCGGGTGCCTGGACCGCAACCGTTATCGGGGCGCCGGTCTTGTAGAAACCTATTGTGGCCTGTGCATTTCCGGGTGCGGTGTTCGAATCAAACCGGAAGTTATACATCGTACTCCACCGAATGGCGTTGGCGTTCGCGTTCTGTGCAAGCGTCTCGGTCGCCCACGAGATCGACGAGGCGTTCTGGGTCGGCGTCCATGGCGTGCTGCTGTAGCCGGAATTATTAACCGTACCGTCGGCAGCCCAACCCGGATGCTGCGGAGGTGCATGGAACCCGACGTTACTTATAGTAACGCCAGCCCCGAGCGGTACGCTGAACATCTGGATCGCACGGTCGAGGTTCTCGTTATAGATGGCATATTCATAATGCCAAACGCCGGGCGAGGTGTTCGTAACTTTATAAGCAACGACCCCGATACCGTCAATTTTCGGACTAGGTTCAAATTGGACCTTTGTCGCACCCGGCCATGCGTTGATCGCCGGCTGTTTCTGTTGTGTTGAACCCGCGGGAGCGAAACTAAAAGGGCTGGTCGTGCCGCCGACGGTGTATTTGCGGTACGACACGTTGTTATACATATTGCACTGGCCCGGGTTTGCCTGGCACCAGGCATACTCGTGCGGCGTAACGTACTGGGCCTCAATATAATATGAAGCGCCCGGATTCAGCGCCGTGTTCAGATCATCCATTTCAGTCAGGATACGGTGCGAGGTTCCGGTATGTGTGTGGCCGGTATGCGTATTTGGCGGCGTCGTCGAATCACCGCGCGGGAAAGCACCGGTGAACGGGTTGATCCATGCACGCGAGCCCAGATTCGGCCCGGCATTAAGGCTGGCCGAATATGGATCCGAACATCCCGAACCGAGCGCCGTTCCGTTCGGATTCGTGACGCAGCCTAGATTGCAAAGATTCTGCTGAAGTGCCGTAAACGCGTGCTTTACATTCGATTGGCCGATCTGCTCGAACCGCTCGTCGTTGCCCGTTCCACCGCTCATTCGATAGAAATTCTGCGGGATCACCGAGTGATCGTTATTCGGCAACGCGAACCAGTGTAGCGGCTCTGTCCCAAAATTGCAGGAGTCTGTTGCTACCGCGAGGCCAACCTGTGTTCCGCTGCTGCTGCCAAATTGAGCGAGGTTCGAAAGGTCGCCGACAACAACATCCGGTCCGGGAACAGAACCTGCATTCGTCGCAGAAGGCATCTCGACGGATTTTGCTATTCCTTCAACGACCTCGGTCACCTCGATCGGCCGCATTTCAGCGGTCATTGAGATCGTGCCGACAACGCGTCCCTTGTCCGCAGGACGTCCCAACTGGGCAGCGAACTCTTCTGAGACAATGAGTCTTCCGTTCTGGATACTGAAACGCCGCTGTGCAGCCTCGTAGGTGAATTCAGGCCCTTCGACGTTGAAAAGCAGCAAGCCGGTTTTTTCATTCCGGACGACAAGATCATAGTCTCCGCCGGGAACCAGGCTTTCAAGCATCAGCCGGCCTTTCATCGAACCTAATTTCGCGCTCAATTCGTCGCCCGCCGGTGCCCCAACCGTCATCGAACTCGGTAGCGGCCCGCGAAGCTCACCGTTGAAAGCGATAATGGTGAAGAATGAGTCGGGCTCGGCATCCAACCGCAAACTGGCCTTTTTAGCCGTGCCTGAGCGGCGCGGAGCGCCATCGAGGCTGCTCATGTCCAGATCCATGGTGACGCTTCCGTTCGCCACGATCATTTTTTCCAATGTTCCGGTAAACGTGTCGGAACCGGCCGGTCCAAGGTCGGCGGACGTGCGGCTTGAACTAAAATAAAAAACGAGCGCAAGCAACGGCAATAACGCGACGACAAGTAGCTTCTTCATAATCTTATGGTCCAGCGCCTTGATTATCCTGTCAGGATTGATTCAATTGTATGGGAACAAAAACCGTAAACGTATCTGACCTTTTACACTCTTAAGGTACAATTCGCAAGTCACCCCGTTTAGAATGTCATTTCGGTCTGGGGATATTATCAGTTTATGAAGGAAGGTTGTGTAAGCCAGCATACGAAACCGAAGCGATCGGTCAGCCTTCCTGTATTGGGCGGAACTTCCGCAAATTCGGCTGAGATCAAGACGTCGCGGACAAGCCGCTGGCGGGCGGCCGCACTCATTACACTCAATCTGCTGATGATCGCCCATTTCGTTCAGTGGCGCTTGTCGGGATCGACCGTAACGCCGATCGAACCATCCGAGGCAATGCAGACGCTTCAGACCGGCGCGGTCAACGCGGGATTCATTTTCTTTTCCCTCGCGATCCTTGCAACCCTCATTTTCGGGAGATTCGTTTGCGGCTGGGGCTGTCATCTGCTTGCGCTGCAGGACCTGTGTGCGTGGATAATGCGGAAGATCGGCTTGACGCCAAGGCCGTTCCGGTCGCGGCTGCTTGTTTTCGTTCCGTTAATTGTCGCGCTCTATATGTTTGTCTGGCCGACCATCGGCCGCTGGATCGTCCAGCCGGCAGATCAGCCGCTGTTGCCTGAATTCACCGATCATCTGGTCACCAGCGAATTCTGGGCCACTTTCCCGCCGTTCTGGGTGGCAGTTCCATTCCTGTTCATCTGCGGTTTTATAACCGTATATTTTCTCGGGTCGAAAGGCTTCTGCACCTTCGCATGCCCTTACGGTGGATTCTTTGGCCTTGCCGATAAGGTCTCGCCGGGCCGGATCCGCGTAACCGATGATTGCAACGGATGCGGGCACTGTACGGCCGTGTGTACTTCGAACGTGCTCGTTCATGCGGAGGTAAAGCAGCACGGAATGGTCGTCGATCCCGGCTGCATGAAATGCATGGACTGTGTCAGCGTATGCCCGAACGATGCGTTATATTTCGGTTTCGGAAAACCCGCCGGAGCCGTCGGCAGGTCGGTAAAGAAAAACTATTCGCTGTCCTGGCCCGAAGAAGTTCTTGCGGCGAGTGTGTTTTGTGCCAGCTTTTTTGCGGTTTGGGATGTGTATCAATTGGTCCCGATGCTGATGGCATTGGGCATTGCCGGTGTAACAACATTCCTTTTTCTTAGAACTCTGCGATTGTTCGGTTCGGGCGATCTTTCATTTCATCGATTCAATCTTAGATCGGCTGGAACCATCAAAAAGGCAGGCTGGGCCTTCTTGAGTTTTGCGGTCATCTGGACCGGCCTGAACGCTCACAGCGGCTGGGTACGCTTTCACGAACGGGCCGGGGCCATCGCATTTTCTAAGGTCCATATCCCGGATGAACTTGCCCTCGCGCAGGTCGACCCAAGCGAATGGCTCGACCGGAACGACCGGGCGAACATTGCCGAAGGGCGTAATCATTTCGAACGGGCGATGAACGCGGGCCTTTTCGTAAATAAGGAAAGCCTGTCGAAACTCGCTTGGTTCGAGTATCTTTCCGGCGAGGCCGCGCAGGCGGTTTCAACTCTCGACATCGCCGCAAACCATCAGGACGGAACTCAGCGTGCGATGAGCCTGTATTATCGCGGCGCGGTCCTGAACCGTATGGGGCGCTACGAGGATGCCCTGGCAGATATCGACCGGGCCCTCACTGAACGGCCGGACCTTATCACCGCACGCGAAGAAAAAGGCGAATCTCTCTGGCAGCTTGGACAAAAGGACACGGCGGTGAAGGAATGGCAACAGGCGCTGGACGGCAATCCGCGACTGGCCCTGTCGTGCAATTTCCTTGCCGGTGCGGCGCGGGCAAATGGTAATACCGATGCGGCGTCCGACTATGAGAACCGGGCCGACCAACTGACGCCGACGGACGCTCGTTTCCACTGGATGCTGGCCGCCAGGCTAGGTAATGCCGGAATGCACGATCTCGCGGAAAAACACTTCGCGTTGGCTGCAAAACTCGATCCGGCATTGCTCCTCCGCCGAAAGCTTATGCCCGACGGCCAGCGCTAAAAAGTCCTCGGCCATTGCCCATAAATCCTGATAGGTTTAAGATTACTGAATATCGAAGCAGGTTTGCCTGCTTACCGAAAGACGATTTGATCGGCATGAAATTCTACGACGACATTCTCGCCCTGATCGGCAAAACGCCGCTTGTCAGGATCAACACAATAACAAAACAGCAAAAGATAAAAGCGCAGGTCTTTGCAAAAATGGAAAGCCTGAACCCTGGTTATTCCGTAAAAGACCGGATCGGCATCTCGATGATAACCTGGGCAGAGGAGAAAGGCGTCCTCAAAAAAGGCGGCACTATCGTCGAGGCCACAAGCGGCAATACAGGTATCGGCCTGGCCTTGGTCGCGGCGGTTCGCGGGTACAAGTGTATTTTCGTTTTGACGGATAAGGTCTCCGTCGAAAAAAACCGCTATCTGAAAGCGCTTGGGGCAGATATTGTTGTTTGCCCGGCGGCGGCAAAGCCGGGAACGCCGGACCACTATGTGGCGACCGCCAAACGCATTTCGGAAGAAACGCCGAATTCATTTTATCCTGACCAGTACAATCATCCGGCGAATCCGGCGGCCCATTACCGAACGACGGGGCCAGAGATCTGGGAGGACACCGAGGGCAAGATAACGCATTTTGTCGCAAGCATCGGCACGGGCGGAACGATTAGCGGAACCGGGCGATATCTTAAGGAGATGAACCCGAACATAAAGGTCATCGGGGCCGATCCGTACGGTTCGATCTTTAAACCGTATAAAGAATCAGGCCGCGTGCCCGAAGCAACGCCTTATCTGGTTGAAGGTATTGGCCAGTCATTGCCCACGGGCAATGCAGACCTGAACATAATCGACGAGATAGTCAACATCACCGACCGCGAATCGTTCGAGATGGCCCGCCAGCTTTCCCGCCGCGAAGGCATATTTTGCGGCGGATCGACCGGGACGATATTCGCCGGCGCATTGAAGGTCGCAAAGGACCTGGATGAGGATGCGATCGTCGTTTTTACCGTCTGCGACACCGGCGAGCACTACTTGACCAAGTTCCATTCGGATGAATGGATGAAGGAAAAACTGCTGCTTGAACCGCAGCGAATCTCGGCCGCATTGATCATGGAGACCAAGGATTCAGGAGCTCCGGGCGAAATTATCTTTGTCGCTCCGACCGATACGGTCGCGGCAGCACTCGAGAAAATGAACGAAAGCGGCGTGACACAGCTTCCTGTCTTGGAAGATCATCATTCGGTCGGAAGCCTCCGCGAAAGCCGTGTTTTGGCAAAATTACTGCAAAACCGCGATCTATTAGAGTCGCCCGTTTCCGTCGTTATGGATGAAAGTTTTCCTGTTCTGGAAGTGGATGCGAACCTTGGAGAGATCAAGCGGCGGCTCCAGAAACAGCCGGCTGTGCTGATCGAAGATTTCAAACGGATCACCGGGATCATTACGCGTTCGGACGTTCTTGACCTGCAGCGGTAAGGCCAAGGCAAATTTTTTCTTGCTTTTTCGATCAAATCGCAATAGGCTTTTTTCTTTCGATTCCGGTAAATCGACTACGGACGCGAATTTTGCGGCGTTACTTGTACAAGATCGGGGGCTCTGAAGGAGTGATTTTATGAGTGACGATGAAAAGACCGCTGGAGAAGGCGGCACGGCGGCGGCGGCAGCAAGCGTTCCAACTGAGCAGCCTTACATTGACGAGCACACAACTGAGCCAAATGCCCCGGCGGCGGCGGCAACTGAGCCGCAGGTTCCGTCCGGCAAGTGGCAAATGCCAAAGCCGAAGTTCCAGCAGACCAGCGGATACCTTCCGCAAGGTTACGTAAAACAGTCGGGCGCTGAACCCGAAGCGCCCCAGCAACCGACGCAACAGCCGGCACCTCCTGCTTCTGCTACGCCAGCGCCCGCAATCAGCGAGGCCACAGCCGTTGAACCGCAGCCCGACCTAATGCAGTTGATCCCGGATGAGCCTGTGCCGGAAAACCTCCCATCCACGGCTCCGGCCAAAAGCAGTTCGCCACTTCCATTTTTGGCCGTCCTTCTGGTCGTGGGAGCGGTCCTCGTCGTGATCGTTCTTCTGGTCATATATATTGTGTTCTTCTCAAACTCCTCAGGCAGCAGCATTTTTTAGATAACGCCCCGACCGCACCAGGCATCCAGTACGATAGAATGCAGATGCAAAATGACGCCTGTTGGGCCGTCTAAATTCAGACGGTAGCGGCTTTCCGCCTTCGGCGTTATGATGGAAAGCGTACCAGTTTGGCACTTTTTCTGACCGTGTATGCCCGATGTGAGGCTAAAATTTGAGGGCGGCGAGGTAACGCCGAAAGAAGGCGTGACTACGCTTGGGCGCACGACCGACAATGACGTTGCGTTCCCAAACGATTCGAATGTCTCCCGCTACCATGCCGAGATAGAATTTCG
>CAUJFK010000397.1 GCA_963169175.1 Acidobacteriota bacterium
GAATCAAGACACGAAAAGAAGGCAAAGCGGCGCTTTAGGTTTTGTAGAATTTATCAATGCGACAGCCTGTTACACCTTGGCCGCATTTCACCTGGTCTATCAGGTCATTCTAAGCAGGACCTTCAGTACGCCCTTTTCGCCTGCACGGTTCATTGCGGCCAGGCCGTCGGTTAGCGAGAATTCGTCGCTGATAAGCCTTCGGACCGGGATCTGTTTTGCCGCAAGCAGCTCGAGCGCCGGGCCAAATCGGCCGCAGCGGGAGCCGACGATCGTTATTTCGTCAACGACGATGCGAGAGGCCGGCCAGGTTGGACTTCCGTGAAACGTAGATTTGAGAACGATCTTTCCGCGCGGTTTGACGAGTTCAACGGCCGATGCAAAGCCGGATTCCGATCCGCTTGCTTCGACAACCACATCAAACACACGGCCGAGTGAGGCGGCCCGATCAGCCATGACGCCTTCGATCCCCGCATCCTGAGCTATCGCAAGCTTGCTTCTGTGACGGCCAACGACACAAATACTTGATGTCTTTACCGCAAGCACCATCGCGCATAAAAGGCCGAGCTTGCCGTCACCGATCACAGCTACGCGAGTGTCAGGATTGATCGCAACCTGTTCGGTTATGCCGAAAGCCGCTGCCAGCGGCTCCGCAAACACGGCCTCGTCTTCCGCGATCGTCGGTGGCACTTCGATAAGATTGCGCGTCGGCAGCGTGAGAAATTCCGCATGACATCCATCGCGCCCAACTATTCCCAGAACGGTCCGCACCGGGCAATGACGCGGATCCCCGCTGCGGCAAAGTTCACATTGGCCGCAGCCGGCGTTTATTTCACCGACAACACGTTTTCCGACAATATCAGGCGCGTAGTCCGCTTTTTCGACCACGCCGACAAATTCGTGCCCGATCGTCCCGCTAAAACCGGCATAGCCGCGAACTATCTCAAGATCGGTATTGCAAATACCGGACGCAAGGACACGCACCAGAGCTTCATTGTCCCGCTCCGGGCGGGCCACATTCTCGAGGGTGAGAACGCCTCCTTTAGACCGCAAAGCTTTCATATCCGCACACCGCGCCCAAACACCTTCTGTTCTCATGTGCTGCAAGCCAAAGATAATACAAAATACCTGAAATTTACATTTACCCGCCCACTATCTATACTTTTTCAATTGGGCCAGATCTAACAATATGAGCAGAATTATCACAATTTTTTGCATAGTTTTTATATGCCTTGCCGCGATCTCGTGCAGTCAGTCGCCGGCGCCTAATTCAAATACAGCCGAAAGAGTTTGCAGCCCTATCAGCGACACGCCGACCGAGGAATATAAACGACTGTATGCTGCGGTCAAGGAAAAGAACACCGACGGGATAAAGGCCGAAATGTCCGCAAAGAGCCAGGAATTTGCTGAATCTCTCGCAGAGAGGCAGAAGAAAACGGCCGCCGAAGTTTACGCGAACGGCTTTACGGCAACGACGTTTGCACCGGAACTCCCTGAGATACGTGATGAGCGGGTTGCGGGCTGTTGGGCAGCGGTCGAGGTCCGCAATAATAAGGACAATCGGTGGGAAGATCTGCCTTATATTAATCAGGACGGTTCATGGAAGCTTGCCGTCGGTGAAATGTTCGGCGGATCGTACAAATCTCCGGGCAAAGGCCAGGATCAGCGGGAAAAAGAGGCGGCAAACACCGCCCGGGGCAATGTTCCCTTGGCCCCGAACCCGATCGCCAACGTAAATGGCGGCAATGCCAACGCCGCGACTGCTCCAAAATACGACGGCCCGCAGGTTGAGCCGCTGCCGAAAAAGAAATGATCGACCGTACGGGAATCGAGCAGATCCTGGCGCAATATGCGAAACATGGCTGGATCCTGCGTCGTGTCCTGCTTTCTCCCGGATATCGGGAAGCGGGGATGGCAAGCGTTTTTCAAGACACGGAGGTCAAGGAATCCGACCTGGACGGCCTCTGGTTTTCACGTTCGTCGCAGCCGGGGATAACGGCCTGGGAACTGCGGCACCTTTCAGCAATGCCCTTTGCTCTAGTCGAAAACATAACGGACACAACGGTTTCGGACGATGCGGACAAGATCCTGCGGGACGTGGAATCGAGGATGATAGAAGTGATCAGGAGGAGGCAAATCGGACATTGAGAGGGCCAATGTACAATTTTTACTTGATTTCGATGATGTATCCATCATCTAATAGAGTGGTTGACAAGTTTGCCGTTTCGCCCCAAACTTGAACTGTTGAAATGGTTATAAAAGATCTAGGCCCAGCGGTTGTCCGAGTTTGGGACGACATGCGGCCGATTACAAAGAAAATGCTGGCCAGGGCGATGAGCACCGGCCAAAGCAATCCGAGCCCCGCCCAGAAATTCTCTTACGATGCACACGCAGATTGGGAAGTAAGCCGTTTGCTGACCGCCCTGGACGAGCAATCGCGGAGCACCGGGGTCAGGAAAGACTCGGACAAGCTGGGCGAGATCACCCAACTGGCTGAAACCTGCGTTCGCGTTCTGGAGGCCCAGAGCGGCTCGGCCGAGGTCTTTATCCAACTAGCCGAGCGGGCACTGCAGCGGCACGACTACAATAAACTGGACAAATTGTCAGACCGTCTGTTCGAACGCTTTTCCGCGGCCGAAATTGCCGAGGTCGTCCGCCAAACCGACATGCCGCAGATCAGGGCGATAGCGTACGAAACGCTGTCGATGCTGCCGGTCCCGACGCTCGTTCCCCTGCTTGACGACCCGCTATATTCGGAAATAGGAGCAAGCTCTCTGGAACAAAAGGCCTACGAGTATGAATCCGAAGAAGCCCGCGATGTGCTTGAGCTATATGACCGCGGTTTCGTGAACGAACCTACGTGTGAATGATCGCGGACCATCCACTTTGAACCCATCCGAAAAGATCCAGTTCTCTGATGCGAGCAGACGATAGCGCGGGCAGCCAGGGTTCGTCTTCTTCATCTTCTTCCGTGGTTGAATAGAAATGACGAACCGCGGCAGAAGATGAAGAAGGGCAAAGTCTGAACCGGGAATCGCCTCCCGATTTTGGTTGGAGACTAGAAATAAGCAGGATTCAGGCCAGGCTTGGGCCAGCCGATAAATATCTTGCTTGATTGGCTGGTTATACCTTTGAACTTGCTTAGCTCGCGGTTTTGATAACCACCGTCGGTCGTGGACGGGTCCATTACGCTCACCAGTTGCTGGCTGCCTTTTGGACGCCCGACGCCATAGCACACAACGACATGTCCGCCCTGTGTCCCACGGTTGTAGCCGATCACTAGCTGCCCGAAAGAGCTCAGTTTTCCTGCCAGGTAGGTAGCGGTGAACGACGATTCCGATATCCATTCGGTCGCCATTCCATACGCAGGAGCCAGGTCATCGACCAGCCGCGACGGAACGATGCTTCCATCCGGGAATGTCAGATCGTCCCAGTTATTGATCAGCTCCGCCTGTTTAGGGCGTGATTTGCGCTGCGGCTTAATCCCATCGACCCATGACTCAAAAACCGCCGCCCAGCATGAGGTCGAATAGGTTTGATAAACAAGTTTTGGAAGGGCCTTATAATGCGAATCCATAGTTGGTTTTCCTCGATTAGCAAAAGATTCTAAGATCACGCAGATCGAACCTGAGCCTATCGAGGGAACCCGTTACTATCCCGCTGCGATCCCGCCTTCGCGACTCTGTTTCAATCTGCTTGGATACATAGGAAACTTTGCGGTAATATCTGCAACTCCTTGTCGGACCTTGCTTTTTACCGCATCGGATTCCGGTTCCACGAGAATAGACGCGATCATTTCGCCAATTTGCCGCATCTCGGCTTCCTTCATTCCACGCGTGGTCAAAGCAGGCGTACCGATGCGAATTCCCGATGCCGTGAACGGCTTTTGCGTATCGAACGGGATCGTGTTTTTGTTGACCGTGATATGCACTTCATCAAGCGCCTTTTCGGCGGCCTTGCCCGTTATTCCCTTGCCGTCCATATAAACATCGACAAGTAAAAGATGGTTGTCCGTGCCGCCTGAAACAAGCCGCAGTCCGGCGTTCGAGAGACTTTCGGCCAATGCCTTTGCGTTTGCGATTATCTGCTGCTGATACGTCTTGAAATCGTCACGCAACGCCTCGCCAAACGAAACAGCTTTTGCCGCTATGATGTGCACCAGCGGCCCGCCCTGGACGCCCGGAAATACACTGCGGTCGATGTCCTTTGCAAATTCTTCGCGGCACAAGATCAGTCCGCCTCGCGGGCCGCGCAACGTCTTGTGCGTGGTCGTCGTGACAAATTCGCAATGCGGCACCGGCGATGGATGCAAGCCGGTCGCAACCAACCCGGCAATATGTGCGATGTCCGCCATCACCTTTGCTCCGACGCTTCGCGCTATCTGGCCGATGCGGTCGAAATCTATCGTCCGCGGATATGCCGACGCACCGCAGATCAACAGCTTCGGCCGGCTTTCTTCCGCTATTTTTTGAAGCTTGTCGTAATCGATTTGTTCCGTCTCGCGGTTCACGCCGT
>CAUJFK010000398.1 GCA_963169175.1 Acidobacteriota bacterium
GATCGTTCTCTGTTGATTCAAAACTCGAGATATGTCGCTCTAGGAGAATTAAAAGGTGGAATCGATCCTGCTGGAGCGGATGAGCATTGGAAAACGGCTGATACGGCATTGACGCGATCCCGAACCCATTTTCAGAGCCAACGATTGATCCCACCTACTTTTTTCATAGGTGCCGCAAGCGAACGCAGCATGGCTGTTGAAATCGTAGGGCAGCTTGAGAAAGGGATTCTGAGCAGGGCGGCGAATTTAACGAAGGATGACCAGCTTGCATTGGTTTGTGAATGGCTGGTTAATTTATAGTGAATTAGAATGTTAGGTGAAAGCATCGGGCGCGGGGCAATGCGCATCATCAGTGCGATGGTGCGCGGGCTTGCGTCTGCGGGCGTTCATCCGAACATTCTTACGACAATAGGCGTTTCAATAAACGTTGGCTGTGCGGTTCTGTTCGGCTTTGGCCATTTCTTTTGGGCCGGGATCGTGCTTATCGTTGCGAACCTGTTCGATATGCTTGACGGGAACGTGGCACGCCTTACGGGAAATGTCACTAAATTCGGCAGCTTTCTCGATTCATCACTCGACCGTCTGTCGGATATGGTCGTTTTTCTCGGAATAATGATATTTTATGCCGGAAATTCACCGCAGCACTCGCTGCTGAACGTCGGGCTTGCCGGTGTCGGGATGATCGGGTCGGTGATGGTCAGTTACACGACCGCGCGGTCCGAAGGGCTTGGCGTAAAGGCCAATGTCGGCTTTCTGCAGCGTCCCGAACGCATTGTCCTTCTAATCATCGGCGCCCTTTCGACCTGGGATTGGAATTCCGATAATTTCCTGTTCAACCGAATGCCGCAAGTGCTTTGGGTGCTTGCCATCGGATCGGTCTGGACGCTGATCCACAGAATGTATTTTATTTGGGGCGAGTTCAGACGGTTGGAAGGAGCATCGACGGCAGGTGATTGAATGGCTCAGCGAATTTTGGCAGTCACTTACGCTCGGCCGTGTTCTGTTCGGCGTGGGCCTGTTCGTTGTATCGCTGCTGGTGAGCGCCCTGGTCGTCGCGGTCGTGATCGTCAAGATACCCGCAAACTATTTCAGCTCGCATTACCAGCAGGATTTTTTGCCGAACAGTTCATGGCTTACGCGTTGGGGTGTGGTCATAGCAAAAAATGTGGTCGGGGCCATTCTTGTACTTGCCGGAATTGTAATGCTGATCGGGCCGGGACAAGGCGTACTGACCATCTTGATAGGCCTTATAATGCTTGATATTCCAGGAAAGCGGCCGCTGGAGGCGCGGATAATAAAGCGGCCGACGATCCTTGCCGCCGCAAACGCATTGCGTGCCCGATATCGCAAAGAGCCGCTCATACTTGATTGAATATGGGGTTGTTTAGTTTTCTGAGACGAAAGAAGGATGATCCATTCGAGAGCCGTCGCGAAGAACTGCTCAAGGTCGGCCGGATCACGGACGGGATCATCGTCGATACCGAGACCCGGTCGAACGGCGACGAGGTGGTCTATTACGTTTATTCCCTGAACGGCGTTGACTTTGAATCGTCTGAGCTGCTGACCGACGAGCAACGCCGCGACCCGTTAAAGTTTGCTCCCGGTGCAAAGGTCGGTGTCCGGTACGATCCAAAGAATCAGGGAAACTCCGCCCTGGCGTAGAACAGGCTGACGGCCTGTC
Organism: Acidobacteriota bacterium; assembly: GCA_963169175.1. Taxonomy (GTDB): domain Bacteria; phylum Acidobacteriota; class Blastocatellia; order Pyrinomonadales; family Pyrinomonadaceae; genus OLB17. Next base: position 1,682 of record CAUJFK010000398.1, read on the forward strand.
CTACCTCGAAACCAAAACGCACCACAGCGGCCTGACAGGCTGCCGTACACTGGCCCATGTTCAAAAAGATCTTAATAGCCAACCGAGGTGAGATCGCCTGCCGCGTGATCCGTGCCTGCCGCGAAATGCGGATCGGGACGGTAGCCGTATATTCTGACGCTGACCGGGACGCTCTTCACGTTCGGATGGCAGATGAAGCCTACCATGTTGGCCCGCCGCCGTCGGCGGAAAGCTATCTGCGCGGCGAAAAGATCATCGAGGCGGCAAAGCTGTCCGGGGCCGAGGCGATCCACCCCGGCTACGGGTTCCTTTCGGAAAACGCCGGCTTTGTCCGGCTTGTCGGCGAAAGCGGCCTCACGTTCATCGGCCCGCCGGCCGAGGCGATGGAGAAAATGGGCGGAAAGATGTCTGCCCGGCGCATTGCTATCGACGCGGGCGTGCCGGTCGTTCCGGGCACGACCGAACCCCTCGAAGATATTGACGAGGCGAGACGTGTGGCTGCCGAGGTCGGATATCCAATAATGCTGAAGGCGTCGGCCGGCGGCGGCGGAAAAGGAATGCGCCTTGTCACCAACGAAGCTGAATTGCTTTCGGCCCTTGACGCCGCCCGCTCCGAAGCACGGTCCAGTTTTGGCGACGATGCTGTCTATATCGAAAAGGCCGTTGTCCGGCCAAGGCATATCGAAATACAGGTGTTCTCTGACACTCACGGAAACCACGTCCACCTCGGCGAACGCGAATGTTCGATCCAGCGGCGGCATCAGAAAGTGATCGAAGAATGCCCATCGCCGATAAATTCTGCCGAATTGCGTGAAAAGATGGGTGCATGCGCCGTCATGGTGGCAAAGGCCGTGGATTACGTCGGTGCGGGCACGGTCGAGTTTCTGGTTTCTGACCTTGATCGCTCATTCTATTTTCTTGAGATGAACACGCGGCTGCAGGTCGAACACCCGGTGACAGAGCTCGTGACCGGTATCGATCTCGTTCGCGAACAGATCGGCGTTGCGGCCGGCTATCCGCTTTCGTTCAGCCAGGATGATGTACGGCTTGTCGGCCATTCGATCGAATGCCGGATCTACGCCGAGGATGCCGAAAGCAATTTTCTTCCGTCACCCGGCCGGGTAATGCGGCTTCGCATCCCGCAAGGGCCGGGCATTCGCGACGACGGCGGCGTTTACGAAGGTGCCGTGGTCTCGATCTATTACGATCCGATGATCTCGAAATTTGCCGCGTACGGCAGAGACCGCGGCGAGGCCATTGACCGAATGCGCCGGGCCCTGGCCGAATATGAGATCGCGGGCATCCACACGACATTGCCGTTCTTTCGTGAAGTGATGGAGGATGAGGAATTCGTTGCCGGAAGGCTCGATACAGGCTTTATCTCAGCCTGGAAAGAACGGCGAAAACAGCTGGAAGCGAGCCAGGAAGATTCAGACCTGGCCATTATCGCCGCAGCGATGGCCGCAGGCAAGAAGGAAGCCGACGGCAGTGTCGTGACAGCCTCGGCAACTCCCAGCAAATGGGCAAAAGTTGGCCGTGCCCAGAGATTGGCCCAGTGAAATGCCCTTACTTCGTGCGGGCTTCTGCACTTAACATGAAAAGAGGCTGTCCCTTTCGGGGCAGCCTCTTTTTGCCGTTGTTCCGTTTCCCTATAGGACCGGAGCCTGTTTGCCCCGGAAGATGGTCGTCGGCGATTTGCCAGCCTTGACCTGAACCGGTGCACCGATGAAGGAAAGGCCGGAAACGCTATCCGTAAGAGTAAGCGTTAGCGGGCCGCCCGCAAAGGAGTACAGTTTATGCCTGACGGTCACAAGATATATGTTGTTGACCGCAAGCCCTTCGACCACAAACCGGCCACTGGCGTCCGCACGGGCAGTTTTGACCTGTCCGTTCGAACCGTTAAGCACCGTGACCAGAGCGTTGGCGATAGGAGCTCCGGACGCGGTTGTAACGTCGCCTTCGATCGATGCCTCGGCCGCTGTCGGCGTCTTGATGCGAGCGATCGTCGGGTCGAGGATAGCAGCGTTCTGGAACTGCAGGAAGCTGTCCGCCGTCGGCGTGTCAACACCGAAGATTGACGTGTTCGTCCAGTCGATGGCGTCTGACTTCACTTCACCAACGATCTGAGCTCCGTGGGCCAGTGTCTGGTTCCAAAGGATCGTGCCGTTTGGCAGCGGATCACCGGTCGAGGTGGTCGTGTTGATCGTCATCCGCACCTTTACCTGGATGCGTCCGCCGACAGGCAGCGAGGCACCGGGTGCAAGCAGGTCAGATGTCGGATCGTTGCCCAAACCATCGTAGTTGGTATTGCGGGTTGCGACCGCACCACCGCTGGTGATGGTGACCGTGTTCGATCCGGCAACGAGCGTCAGGTTGCCGGTAAGGCTGCCGTCGATCGAGCTGACCTCGTCACGGATATTGAAGTTCGTGACCGAGACAGGGCTGTTGTTGACATAATCGATCGTCCATTCAAGCGTGTCGCCGGGAACTAGCGGCGGGCCGCCCTGACGGTCGTTGAACCGGCGTACCGATTTGTATCCGTTCACCGTCGCCTGCTGAAGGCCGCAAGATTGCGGACGCGTCACCGGCACGAAGACCGTGTTCAGTATCATTCTCTGGCCGTTAAGCCTTTCGATCTCAGAAGCACCAGTATTAGTTCGTGAATAATCGTGGCCGCCGAGTTCGAAGACAGCGCTTCCGGCCGCACCGGCACCGCTAAGTTCGGATACCGTGGCTACCATCTTGGTTGATTGATTGCCGCTGTTGCGGACCGAGATGCGGTTGTCGTTTGCCGCCGCGGCGCCTGATGCGTAGCGGTATTCGGTCACTGCACCGTCCTGGTTGGCAAGAATGCCGATGAACTGATTGAACGGCATCGCTCCTTCAGGATAAACAAGTGCTGTGTTTACATCCGTATCGTCGTTCGTTCCAAAAACGTTGTAGCCGGGATTGGTCGTTTGGAAATGGCCGTTGGCGTTGTTCTCGAACGTGTTGACCGAAGCACACTGGAGCAGCAGGTTGCCGCCGCTGATAACGAACTGCTTGTACAGGTTCACAAATTGCGACGAGGTCGAATGGGCCTGCGTTGCCAACGTGTAGCACGAGTTCATGTTAATAATGTCGTCGGTCACCGATTCATAGTTCGGGATGCCGGCCGCATCGAAAACGTCCTGATGAACACCCGTCCCAAAGTTGCCGCCGTCCGGG
>CAUJFK010000399.1 GCA_963169175.1 Acidobacteriota bacterium
CCATTGAAGGTCGCTACACCTGTTCTGTATAAGCTCGTCCGGCATCCGTTGTACGTCGGCTGGTTCTTTGCATTCTGGGCAACGCCCGTCATGACTGTCGCCCACCTGCTTTTCTCGCTTGCTACAACGGCCTATATCCTGCTGGCCATTCAGTTCGAGGAACATGATCTGGTCCGCGAACACGGCGAGAAGTACGAAACCTATCGGCGATCGGTGCCAATGCTTTTGCCGTTTACTCAAAAAGGTCAGCAGAGATCTGAGCCTGGAATGCAGCGGAAAAATGCAACTCTACTCTAGGTGACGACAACGTTTTGAGCGCGGAGGAATCAGATGGGAAAACCAAAAATCACAAAAGAGAAGGCAAATGAGATCGTGCTGAAACGCGGCTATTTCTTCGGCCTTGGCCAGATCGTCAATGAGTACGAACTGTCCAAGGAGTTAGAGGCGAGGATAGAAGCCGATCTTTACCGGCACCTGCTTATCAAGATACGAGAAGCGGCACGAGAGATCACCCGGCTGCAAGCAACAGTAGCCCGGCTCGAAACGGCTTGTGCTGCCGGAGCGAAGCCGCGGCGTGTGGCAAATGCACAGGTTTCGTCCCAACAGTACTATCGGCTGGCAAATGAAATGCGTGCGTTTGACGGTTGGACGATCAGCCTGCTGGAAACCTCGATAACGCTGCTTGCCCTGATCATAAATCCCGAAACAGCCGGGAACCGCGTCTTGAACCTTGAGAGAAATTTTGCGAATCTTTGGCAGAAACGCCTATTCGAAGGCTGGGGGCCATTGGACAGCTCGCCCGATATCTTCCCGCTTCCGCTAGTCTTCGGCCAAAATGCCGTAAACGTTAAGTAGGTGTCTCGGCTACGGCAACGATCATTTAGCATTCATCCAATCGTCGCCGACACCCAGTTCGGCAACGAGCGGGACATCGAGTGTTGCGGCCGCTTCCATTTCGCGTTTTATGATCTGGCTGGCTTTTTCGACCTCATCCTTTGGGGCCTCAAATAAAAGCTCGTCGTGGACCTGCATTATCATCTCTGTTTTCAGGCCTTCATCTTTCAGCGCATTGAAGACATTTATCATTGCGATCTTCACAATATCGCTGGCCGTGCCTTGTATCGGCATATTTATCGCTTCGCGTTCGGCACGCGAGCGAACGGTGTAGTTGCGGTCATTGATGCCGGGATAATAGCGTCGGCGGCCAAAGAGGGAAGTGTTGTAACCTTTCTCGCGCGCTTCGTCGGGTGTTCGGTCCATATAGGCGCGAATGCCTTTGTAGGTCTCAAAGTAATCGTCGATCACTTTTCGTGCTTCTGCACGCGAAATGCCAACACGCTGCGATAGTCCAAAGGCTTCGAGCGCATAGGCGATACCGAAATTCACTATTTTAGCGAGGCGGCGTTTTTCTTTCAGATCTTTTTCGTCGGATGCCCCGAAAACAAGCCGTGCGGTTTTTGCGTGAATGTCCTCGTTCTTTTGATAGGCTTCGAGCATCACCGGATCTTTTGTGATGTGAGCCAGAATGCGGAGCTCAAGCTGCGAATAATCGGCCGCGATGAGGACGTTTCCTTTTTCTGGAATGAACGCCGAGCGGATACGCTGCCCAAGCTCGGTGCGTATGGGAATGTTCTGCAGATTAGGTTCGGTCGAGCTTAGCCGGCCGGTTGCGGCAACGGCTTGATTGAGTACGCCGTGCACGCGTCCATCCGTGTTGACCATTTTTGGCAGAGCATCGGCGTAGGTGGCTTTGAGCTTGTCCATCTCGCGGTAGTCGATGATGAACTGTGCTATCTCGTAATCGACGGCAAGCGCATCGAGCACATCGCGGCTGGTCGAGATCTGACCTGTCGCCGTCTTTTTGCCGGTTGCAATGTTCAGTTCTTCAAATACCTCACCAACCTGCTTTGGCGAACCGATATTGAACTCGCGCCCGGCAATGCCGTAGATCTTTTCACGCAGTGTTTCAAGTTCCCGTGAAATGTATTCAGAAAATTTGTTCAGGGCCTCGACATCCACCTTCATCCCGGCCGTTTCGATGGCGGCAAGTATCGGGACAACGGGCAGTTCAATTTCTTCGTAAACCTGCAACAGCCCGTCGGCGACGATCTTTTTACGCAGGAGCGGTGTTAGTTGATAGGTCCAATCGGCACGCGTCGCACACTTCCACCCGGATTCTGTCCAGCCTTCTGCCGGGTCATTTGGAAAGGCATTCAGGTTCGTTTGTGCAAGGAACTCAAGCTCATGATGCGGGCGGCCCGTGTCGAGCAGATACGACGCAAGCATAAGATCATCGGTCAAAGGAACGCTGCCGTGCCGGCGGTGTGTGTGTCCTCGGCGAGACGCTTGCGTTCCAAAGAGTTTGCCCAATATCGCCAACTTGCACTTATAGTCATGCGTGCTTTTCCCGACATAAGGATTATCGAACAGATCGGCAAGCGGGCGCACCGCCGCGTCGCGTCCGCCTTCGAAATTTTCGAGATCGATAAAATGCGAAATGCCAGCGGCATACGCAATCCCGATCCCGAGCGGCGGCTGTTTGTCGAACGCGCTGTGCCATTTGCCCTCGTTCGAATCGTCCACGCTAAAGCCAAATGTTTCGTTTTCCCAAAGCGTGCGGACCAATTTGTCCATATCTTCCCGCGTTTTGACGATCGAATACTGCTGCTCAACGGCCGCTTCACCCGGCTGCATGTCGAACAACGGCGCCGAATCCGCAAATTCCCGCGTCAGGGCTGTGAACTCAAGTTCGCTGAATAATTTGAAAGCCTCCGTCCGGTTTGGCTCCTTTGCTTTTAGCTGGTCAAGGTCGAGTTCGACCGGCACTTCGCAGTGAACGGTGGCAAGTTCAAGCGACTGTTTTATTATTTCCTGATTATTTTGCAGGCTTTCGCGATAGGTCTTGTGTGTGATCTTATCGGCGTTCTCCATCGCACCGAGGGCCGAGCCCCATTCGGTCACAAGTTTTACCGCACCTTTTTCGCCGATGCCGGGAGCACCGGGAATGTTATCGACGGAATCGCCCATCAGCCCGAGCAGGTCGATGATCCTTTCGGGCGGCACACCGAATTTGTTCATCACCCACGCCTCGTCCATCCATTCGATCGGCGGCACGGGCACCTTGCGTTTTACATTCACCGAATTTTGCCGCATCCCGACGATGTACGGGTCTTTGACCAACTGGCACAGGTCCTTGTCGTTTGACACGATAACGGCCTGCATCTTTTTCGCCTCGATCTTTTTTGCGAGCGTACCTATGATGTCGTCAGCTTCGTAGCGGTCGTATTTAATGATCGGGATATTGAACACTTCGCACACGCGGATGATGAACGGTAGCTGCGTTGCCAGATCATCGGGCATTGCCTCGCGGTTGGCTTTGTAATCGGCGTACAGTTCGTCGCGAAACGTCGGGGCTGCCGTGTCAAAGATCGCGGCGATGTACTCGGGCTGCTCGTCCTTCAACAGTTTTCGCAGCATGTTCGTAAAAACAAAAATGGCCTGGGTCACCTGTCCCTTGCTGTTCCGCAACGGGTCCTGCCTCGCCCCCATCGGTGCAAAATACGCACGGAAGATATGCGACATCGAGTCGATCAAAAATACGCGCTTCATGTGGAATGAAGTTTAGCCGAAATCGGAAAAAAAGTCAGAAAGGGAAGCGACACGGCCAGCTATGTAAAACTGTAGTGGAGAAAAAGAAGCAAAAGGGGCCCTTACAATTGGATCACGATTTTGTGCTCTTTGTGTCTTCAACTTGGTGACCTTTGTCTTAAAAGCACCGTTCGTACAAAGTTCGCAAAGAATGACAGTGCGACTGGCTTAAAAGTTTTGGTCGTACGACAACCCTCTTGTCGGCTGGCGAAGATATGCGTTTGTGCCGAGTTGGCCTTTCTCAAGTTCTCGCAGGTCTTCGAGCGTGGTTTCGCGGGCGTCTGCCAGCAGGAGGTGTGTTTCCTGGTCCTGCAGCAAGGTCAGATTTGCAAGTTCGATGACGCGGCCGGTTATGTTGTATCTATGAACGTTCTCGCCCCGCGCTTCAAGGCTGTTTCGCAGTTCGGCTATCTGCTGATGAAATGTTTCAAGCCTTTTTCCTATCACGCTTCGTTCGGTCACGATGTCCCATATCCGCGTGAACTTGCCTTCTTTTGCAGCTTCGGTCTCGTCCTTTGCCAGCGCGAGCAGGCGCTCAAGATCTGAGCACTGGGCTGCCAGCAGGTCAATAAGCGAATCGGAGTTTTTTACAAGATTTTCGGAACCCATTTTGACCTCTCGGCAACGGATCACGCCAAGCGTGCATATGCCGCATCCTGCGACGACGAGGTGCGAACATCGGGGGCGGCGATCTGCTGTTGGTTTGAGTTGGCCTCCCATGCCTCGCGTACGGGACGGAGCGCATCGGCCGCACTGCGCATCAACGAAGAGTCAGGTCGTGTGCTTGCTTTCAGGATCATTATCCTGACGCGTGTATAAAGATCGTCAAGGCTTTGGCCTACTCTGCCGCTGTTATCCAGATCGAGGACGCCTTGCAGGTAATTCACAATGTCCAATGCACGATTTGAGTGTTCGGCCTTGGCCGCAAAATCAGCGGCATCGATGTCGGCGGCGGACTGGTAAAGAAACTTGATCGCCCCATCATAGAGCATCACGATCTGCTTTAGCGGATCGGTCTCAAAATTTGCGACCTTGCCGTAGCTTGCTATTCCATTCGACCTGTTATACATATCAGTAACTTTAGATATTGCTTAAATTAAAGCCACTATGCGTATCGGCAAAAGCCGAAAGAACTTTAGTGAACGAGCTCAAACCCGATCGGATATTCCTTTTCATCTTCTTCATCTTTTTCCGTGGTCGATCTTTTCGATCGGAAATTAGCAAGAGTTTTGAAAAGCCCGAATGGCCTGTCCCCGTCTAATCTCTATTGCTTGCCGTTAGCGCCTTCATCAGATTGCCGATAGCTGTACCCTGGCCGTTAAGTTGGCCTATCGCGGCATCGGCGGCGGCAAAGCGGCGGGTCAGGATGTCGCGATAGCTGTTAAGCGCATCCATCCGTTTGTCGATGGTTGTGTTCATGCTCTTCACCGTGGCCTCGTAACCGGTGATCGCGGTCTGCACCGTGCCGGTGATGTTATCGCTGAGGTCGTTCGCGACGGTGTAAGCGCCTTGGAAGATGCCGGTGTCGCTGGACGTGCGGCCGCGGAGCAGAGCGGTAACGTCACCTGCGTTCGCCGCCAATTGCTCGTTCAGGACATCTTTATCGAATTCTAATTTACCGGTCTTTGAAAGTTCTATGCCGATCTGCGAAAGAGCGGTTAGCGGCCCGCCATTGGCGGTGGATTCCATTCCGATAATCGATGAAAGCTGCTTTTGAATCCCGCGAAGCAGCGGATCGCCCGCCAGAATTCCGGTTGGCCGGCCTTCGCCGTCTTTTCTGTATTGTGCGCCAACGAAATCCTGAATGGCGTTGTAGGCGGTTACAAAGGCCTCCAGCTTTTCGGCAACCTCGGCGGAACGCGTAACATCAACGCTGGTCGTACCGGCCTTTTTCAGTGTGATATTGAGCCCGCTGACGGCGTCGGCGATGTTGTTGCTTGAACGGACGATCTCAAGGCCGTTGATCGAGAACAGTGCGTCGAGCTTTGTGACATCACCATCGATCGGGTTTAGCGAACGAATGTTAAGAGCGGTTCCTGTGCCCGTTGCGCTGGTTTCTGCAAGTTCGACGCGCCCGCGCGATCCTGTCTCATTCGAACTTAGGACTAGCTGCTGCTGAGTACCGTCGCCGTTAAGGTCGATTATGCTTGCTGAAACTCCTGCATCGGCCGCATTGATCGCATCGCGCAGGCCCGCAAGCGTGTTGTTGCTTGAATCGATGGTTATTTCCGGTCCGTCAGCGGCACCGCCAAGACGAAGCTGGAACGTGGCGCTCGACGCGCCGCCTGCCAATACGGGGGCGTCAGTCGAAGCAAATGAGGCGGTTGCCTGCGTAAAACTTGTTGCAAGGCGTGTGACATTCAGGTTGAGTGTCCCAAGCCCCGCCGCACCCGTTGCCGTTACGGATGCAATGGCTGGGTCGGCTGCCGTTGCGGTCCGCCCCGTTCCAAGTTCGGCATTCGTAAGATCTTTGACCGAGGTGGTCAAAGTCGCGAGCATCAGGTTCAACTCCTTCAATGCGTCAACCCGGCCGTTGTACTGGCTGACCCGCGTGCGGAGCTGATTTATAGGCACAGCACGCTGATTTATGATCGCGTCCCTAATGGCCCCAAAATCGATGCCGCTGCCTATTCCGCTGATGGTCACGCTTGCCATGATCTTTTAAAACCTCGCTTCAAAAAGCTGTCCCTGTACCTTTGAGAACATTTCGCTTAACCGCAGCGAGACCTCGCTCGGGATCTGCCGGACAGGATCGCCCGTCGCTTCGTCGATCATTTCAACGACGACGCGGCCTGTCCGGTCGTCCCGCCTGAAATTAAGCGAGATATTCGATTGGGCCAGGGCCTTCCTCAGCGGCTCGGTATTTGTTGTCTCGACCGTTGCCGCCGGCTCAGCGTGAGATTTCTCTTTCAAGGGTCGTTTTTCCGGGCCGCACTGTTTGGCGTTCGGGGGAACGCTGCGCTCGATCTCGCCGGAATGTGTCGTATTGCTGATAGTCATTATTTTGACCTCCTCTTATTTCCAATTGACGCCTGAAGGCGAAGACCGGATTTGAAAGCCGACCTTCGCCTCAGGTTGTTGGTGAGGATCGTTCTCAGGAAAAATTACCGGAGAAGCGAGAGAACTGCCTGGCCGGAGGTATTCGCCTGCGCGAGTGCCGCGACACCAGCCTGCTGAAGCGTGTTCAAGCGGGCCAGGTTCGAAGCTTCTGCCGCGATGTCGGCATCACGGATGGCGGATTCGGCAGCCTGATAGTTGGTGATCTGCGTCGAAGCCAGATCGATCGCCTGTGTCAGGTTGTTCTGTCCGGCACCGACCACACCCTGGATGTCGCCAAGTGTGGTGACCGCCGCACGGATCGTTCCGATAGCTGTCTGAGCACCTGCTTCTGTTGAGATATCAACTGCGTTGATTCCCAAACCTGTGCTGTCGGCAACGCTGCCCGAAAGATCGACAGACACTACGTTGCCGGTAGCCGATGCGTCCGCGCCGCCGCCGATGTAGGTGTCGATGACCTTTACGAAGCGAGCTTCCGGATCGGTACCGGCAACGCCCGTTCCCAAACCTATGTTCTGTGCCTGCCGGTCGATCTCAGATAGGACCGACGTCAGCTCGTTGTTAAGCGTGGTCCGGTTGCCCGAGAACGTGCCGGAAGCCGACTGCGACGCGAGCGTCGAAGCACGATCAAGCAGATTCGAGATGGTGTTCAATCCGCCATCAACGATCTGAAGGGTCGAGATACCATCGTTCGCATTGCGGATACCCTGCGTGAGCACGGCAACGTCGCTGCGGAACGAGTTTGCAACGGCCAGGCCGGCAGCATCGTCGCCCGAGCGGTTAATACGAAGACCCGACGACAATCTCTGTATCGTCTGGTTAAGGCTGCTGTTGGTGATGGCCAGGCGAGCTTGCGAGGCCGAGGCTGAGGTGTTGTTTACAAGTGAAAAATTAGCCATTGTTGTGTTCCTCCGTGAACGGGTGACCGCCGCGTCCGTGCTTTGGTCTTGATATGAGTGTTTTCTTTCTAAATTTAACCGCCTCTGCGGCTATGGGTTACCTATCGGACGGGTTTCGGGAGACTTTAGGGCTCGATGAAGATTTTTTTTAGCGATCGAGAATCACAATATCGACCCTGCGGTTCTGTGCCCGGCCTTCGGGTGTCGAATTATCCTGGACCGGCTGAAAACCGGCGTAACCGGCGGCCGAAAGGCGATCCGGCGAAATGCCCATCTCGATCATTCGGGCAAGTACGCTGGCGGCACGCGCGGTAGAAAGCTCCCAGTTCGATGGGAATTTTGCCGTTGCGATCGGCGTTGAATCCGTATGTCCTTCGATTCGGACCTGGGTTGTGGCCGAACGAAGCTGGTCCGCGACGATCGCTATTACCGCGGCCGCGTCCTGACTGATCGCCGCATCGCCGGGCGCAAAAAATCCCGCTTCCGAAAGCGAAACTACAAGCCCGTACTTCGTTTGCCGGAATTTTGTCCGTTGGGAGAGGACTTCGTTCTCTATCAACGCCTTGCGCACCTTTTGATCTGTATTCTCCAGCGTTTCGCTGCTGTTCAAAACGCCGCTTCCATTGATGCCTTCGACCGAGAAGGTCGCGGCTATTTGGTGGGCCCGCTCTTTGTCGCTCGCGGCGTACAGCACGATGAATAGTGCCAGAAGAAGCGTGATCAGATCCGCATATGAGATCAGCCAGCGGTCTCGCGACTGGTGTTCATCCGACTCTGCTCTTTGGCGAAGGCTCCTCATTTTGGAAGATTGAATTGATTTATGATCGCGAGCGTTGGTTCGTTCGAACCAAGCGAAAGAATGACGGACACGATCTCTTCGCGCCGCTTCATATGGGTTTCGTGGCGGGAACGAAGGCGTGCCGCGAGCGGAAAGCAGAAGAGGTTTGCGAGGCTCAGGCCATAGATCGTCGCAACAAAAGCTGTGGCAATGCCGGCTCCCAAAGCATCGGGCCGGTCGAGTACGCGAAGAACGCTGATCAGGCCAAGAACCGCACCAAGGATGCCGAATGTTGGTGCAAACCCGCCGGCGGCCTCAAGTGTAGCCGAGTTTTGCAGTCCCTTTTCGTCCTCGAGGATGAGCTTTCTGGAAAGGACATCCTTGATCTGTTCCTCGCCGGAGCGGTCGGCGACCATGATCAAACCCTGAGCTACAAGCGTGTCCTTGCTCTGCTCAGCATAGTTCTCAAACGCTTTAACACCGCTCTTTTGCGAGGTGCGCGAAAGCCATGCCAGCTTTGCGACCTCCATCCGGTGAGCATCTTCATCGTCGTCACGGTGGCGCAAATGCCAGATCGCCTTGAGGGCGCTGGTGATGCCGGCCACGCCGCGGCGGACCATTACAGCGCCGAGCGTTCCTCCGCCGACGATCAAGGCGGCCGTTGGATGCCAAAGCAGCCATAGGCTTAGCCCTTCGGACCATGCGCCGATCAGGATCGCGGCGAGGCCGATGGTGACACCCACGACAATTGTCCAATCGAACCGCTTCATTTCTGTCTGTCCTTGAAGTGCTCCGAAAGATCTTTGAGCGATGTCGCGTCGATCGCTGCTTCGTTTATCTCGGCGAGTTTGTTCGCCGCCTGGATCTCTTCGAACACCTCGAAACGGTGAACAGAGACCGTATCCGGGGCTGAAATGCCGATACGCACACCTTCGCCGCTGACCGAAACGACCTCGATGGTAATTTCGTTTCCGATCACGATCTTTTGGCCCGGGCGGCGGGAAAGTACAAGCATTTCGTTTAATCCTGTGGAAGCCTCTCGGCAAAATGGTATTGCGTTTCGGTCAATATCTGCTGCGAACCGGTGCGGTCTTCCGGGTTGATCAGGATCGGGGCCCGCAGGTTGATCGTTGTCTGCTTCCAATCGGAAGCGATCGTAACGATGGCATAGGTTTGAACATCCATGGAAGCCGACGAGTGAAACTTTGGCTGATAGTTATCGAAGATCAACTTTGGATCGACCACGACAAATCGTGTTTCCGTCTCATCCAGCGGGGCCAGCCAGCAGAAGGGCTCGAATTCGTTCATTGAAAGCACAACGGCACGGCGGATCCGTGGAAGGCCGATCAGCCCTTCGGCAAATGTAATGACATCGCTGTCGCTGTATTCGTGCTGATGTCCTTTTATCATTATGGTCGCCATATTGAGAGGAAAATTGGTTGTCGGGGATTTATCGGAAGGCTGTTAATTAAAAAAATCGAATAGGGAACGGCGGCCCTGGGCAGCGACCTGAAGCGTTGCGTCGAGTGCGCGTTGCGCGTCGGCAAGGCCGATGGCGGTTTCAGCAAAATCGGCGCCTTCTATTTCGGTTATCCGTTCACTGATCGTCAGAAGACTCGACGATAAATTTGCGACGGCGGACCCGGCCGCATTTGAACTTGCCCCGACAGTTGCATGAGCTATGCTTGCGCGGTTGCTATAGACACTCATGCGGCCCATCGTATTGGTCAAGGTTGCCCTATCGGCCGCCGGGTTGCCGGTACCGCGAAGGGCGGCGACCGCATTTGTAAGATCTGAAAAGATCGTTGCTGTGCTATCGGAGAAAACCGATTCCGCGATGACGCCCGAAGCAACGGGCGGTGACCCGGGTTCGATCTGGACGTATTGCGGGCTTGCGGTTGTCGCCGCATGCAGGCCCGTGAGCGGGTCGAACGGCGGGGCATTCTGGCGGGTTCCGCCGAAGACAAAATCATCACCGCTTCTAGTGTTTGCGAGCGCGAGTATGCTGTTTTTCAATGATTCAAGTTCTACGGCGACCGCTTCTTTTGTTTCAGGCGTCGAAACCTCGCTTAGCCCACGCGAAACGAGCGTCTTGATCCGGTCGAGCATATTCTCATAGCCGCTTAGCGCGTCGTCTGCACTCGTTAGTTTCAGATTCACGGCTTCCGCACTGCGGCGAAACTGTTCAAGCTGCTTAACAGACGTTCGAAGATTCAGCACCATTTCGGCGCCCGCCGGATCGTCGGACGGCCGGTTGATCCGGCGGCCGGTCGCAAGGCGTTCCTCCAGCACGTTCAGCCTCGACCGCTGAAGGTTGATGCGTGAGGTCAGGAGCGAACTATTTGCGCTGTCAGAAATTCTGCTGTTCATATCCTTACTGGCCGAGCGAGATGATGACCTGTGTCATTTCATCGGCTACCTTTATAAACCTTGCCGCCGCTTCAAAAGCCTTTTGGTACTGAAGAAGGTTGATCGCTTCTTCATCGAGCGAGACACCTGAAACAGAATCACGCTGGGCCATCGCCTGCGAAAGGACGGCGGCCTGGGTTTCAAGATCATTATTCGCCGAGCTGATCTGATCACCTGCGTCCGACAGCATTGACCCAAAGATCGAACTGAATGAGCCGGTCCTCGTACCCGCGGTTGAAGATGCGTCAGTCAGCAAATTTGCGATCGAGCCGGCAACGGTGCCGGTTTGGCCCGGCTGACCGAGCGGCGAGGCGACGATAAGCCGCGGATCGCTGGCGACGGCCGAGTTGACCGAGATATTAGCGGCCGTTACCGTTCCCGAATTGTTGAAGAAATTTACACCCGCGTTGCCGTCAAGGTCTGTGCCGGATGTGTGAAGATCATTTACACGCTGAACGACCGACGCGGCCAAGGCGTCAAGGTCATTGATCTGGGTGCTTGCGGAATCTATCGCGCTCAGGAGGCCCGCAATCGTGCCTTCTGTGATCGCCGCGGGTTCGCCGCCAAGACTAACGGTGGATAGCCCAAGCGGCGGGACCTGTTCAGCCTGAAGCTGAAACGCCTTGTTGCCGAGAACAAGCGGCCGCCCATCGGCTATGCTGAGCGTCAGCGTTCCGTCCGGATTCTCCGTCGCACGGGCGCCGGTCAATTCGGAAAGCTTTGTGGCAAGCTCGGCCCGCTGGTCGCGAAGGCCCGATGCCTCGACGCCGGATGCTTCAGCGGCGCTGACCTTTTGATTGAGTTCAGCGATTCGCGAGGAAAGATCGTTTGCCTGCTCGACCGAGACCTGGACCTGGGCATCCGTACTCTGCCTGATCTCGCCTAGCCTGGCACGTGTAGATTGAAACGCAGAAGCCAATGCGGCGCCGCGCTGTGCTGTCAGCGAGCGAAGCGGCAGCGAGCCGGGATTTGCTTCGAGATCGCGAAACGAGCCGAAAAAATTTGCAAGAGCGTTCTCGATCCCGCCGTTCTCGCTGCCCTGAAGCGCGGCCTCCACCGGGCCGAGAGCATCGCGTTGGGCGGTCAGGCGGCCGGCTATACCGGTTTCGGCCTGAATTCGCGATTGAATGAACGCGTCACGAAAGCTTTGAATTCCAGCGACCGAGACGCCATTGCCGACATTTAGCCCGTGCACATTTATCGGGGCGGATTCCGCCAACATCAGGCGGCGGCGAGAGTAACCCGGCGTATTGACATTGGCAATATTCTGGCCCGTTACGTTGATGCCGGTCTGATTTGCGTTCAGCGCCCGGCGGCCTATCTCGAATGCGGAGAAGTTGATTCCCATTAAACGGCCCCCCTGCTGTAAGAAAGTACGGGAGCGGAGTAAGTTGACTGCGGAACGCCGCACGTCTGGATGCCGGCGGCGGCAAATGATGAACCGGACAAGGCAAGGGTTGACGCACGCGCGCTGACCCGTTCATAGCTGCGTGCGTTTTC
The DNA here is from genome assembly GCA_963169175.1 of Acidobacteriota bacterium. Classification (GTDB taxonomy): domain Bacteria; phylum Acidobacteriota; class Blastocatellia; order Pyrinomonadales; family Pyrinomonadaceae; genus OLB17. Next base: position 12,292 of record CAUJFK010000399.1, read on the forward strand.
GATCAGGCCGGTTGCCGCGGATTCGAATGCTTCCCGCGTTTCCGTATCGAGGCCCGTCGGCAGCTCCTGGGCAGAGCGAATTTCGGCAAACTGAGTTAAGGCAGATGTGATCTCGAGCAGCCGCGAGCGCATACGAAACAGTGCGGTCTCGCCTGCTTTTGTGAGCGCTTCGATCTCGTGCGGCTCGCAGCGCGTTAATGCGGTGACAAGCTGTACGGTCAGCGATTCGAGGCTGGCATACGACGACGATTGGGCCGTCATAAGTTCCGCGATCTTTCTTATCAAGTCTGCCTGCATAATCTTTTTTAGAACTGCTCGTCCTTGAGTATTGCGTCAGCGATCTCGTCCGCCGATGGGGCGAATGTTCCCGCGTTTACCTGTTCCTGGGCTTCGGCGACCCTGTCGATCCTCGTCTCAGGAAGCTCCTTTACCTGGTTGACGAGCGAGCCGAACTCGGATGCCCGGCTGGAAACGTCCACACGGTCGGTTTCCTTTGTACTTTCAGCCGAAAGTACCGGCCCGGTTGTCATATTTCGTCCGGGCTTTACCTCGGCCTGCCGTTCCGGGCGTATCGGCTCAAAGTTTGTAAGTTTGTCCAAATTGATCTTTGCCATTTCTCGTTCTCCCGATCACCTTTCGCAAGGTCTCTCATTTACCTTTCGGCAACTCCGGATAAAACATTAGACAAAAATCGCCGCGGGTCAACTGCCACGCCGTCTTCGCGTATCTCAAAATGAAGATGCGGGCCGGTCGATTTGCCGGTCGAACCGGAGAGCGCGATCGGCTGGCCCTGAGTCACCGGGTCGCCCGCTGCGACGGAAATCGAGGATAAATGCGCATACCGCGTCTCGCGTCCATCGGGGTGCTCGACAATGACAAGGTTGCCGTAGCCGCCTTTTCGCCCCGCAAATACAACGGTCCCCTCAGCCGCCGCCGAAACGGTAGTGCCGGTCGGGACGGCTATATCCATGCCGCCATGAAACCCGGTGCGTTTATCGATCGGGTGAAAACGGCTTCCAAAATCTGATGAGATCCGGCCGGAAACAGGTTTCTGGAATTGGACCTCGCGAAGATCCGCGGAATTTGAACCCACCTCAATGATCGGTGCATTCGGCACTATTCGGGCACGCGTTGGATTCACAACGCGTCCATCAAGGATCAGATTCTTTAGCGAATCATCGATCCCGTTCTTTAGAAGGTCATCCTCGGCCGTTGAGACGATCGAGAACTCATTCGGATCGCCCGAAAATGCCTGTCCCTCGGTCACGGCCGATACGGTCCTGTTCTTGCTTTGCCGTGCATTTGGTTCAACTTTGATCGGAGCATCAATAACGCCGTGCAAACTCTTGACGGTTGAAACCACGTCGGCAAGCCCCTTAATCCCGCCGGTTCCGCCCAACGGCTTTTGATCGCTGAGTTGCCGCATCATCATATCTGCGATTCCCAGGCTTCCGGTCTCTGCCATCACGCTTGCCATTTGCTCGGAGAAAAGTTGTTTGGCAAGGCCCGAGCCTGCGTCGGAACCAAAGAGGGCATTTTCATCGTCACCGCTGCCGTTCAGGGCCGAAGTAAGCTGCATCAACAAAACCGCTTCGAACTGAATGGCGGCTTTTTTTAGGCGCTGGTCAGCAGCCGCGTTGTCCGGCGGCAAAATCGTATTTGACTGATCAAGGGCTGCGACGTTCATAATGGTCCTATTGCATTTCGATATCGGCGTTGAGTGCTCCGGCGGATTTGATCGCCTGAAGAATGCTGATGATGTCACGCGATGATACCCCGACGGTGCGAAGCCCGCGAACGACCTCGTCAACAGTGGCCCCGTCGCGGAGGACGATCGATTCAAGCGGCTTTTCCTTTACCTCGACCGTTGTCGAAGGCACGACCGCCGTCTCACCCTTTGGCGACAGCGGGCCTGGCTGAAAGACATCGTACTCGGTCCCAATGCGGACGGTGACGCCGCCCTGCGAGATAGCGACCGATGCTATGCGCACCTCGCTGCCCATCACGATGGTGCCTGTACGCTCGTTTATGATGATCTTCGCCACTTTGTCCGGAGTGAGCTTTAGGCTTTCGAGCTCGGCTATAAACGCGACGCGGTTGTCCGTGTATGAGGCCGGCAGGAAAACGTTCAGGTTCCGCCCGTCTAGCGCCTTGGACGTGCCGTCGCCGAATTTGCCGTTGATCACCTTGTTCAGCCTTGCGGCGGTCGAAAAATCCTCGTTACGCAAAACAAGCGTTAACTGGTTGTTGGCAGCGAGTTCGGTCGGAACGGCGCGTTCGACGTTTGCGCCATTGGGCAGACGCCCGACCGTCGGATGATTGATCTCGACCGAGTTGCCGGACCCGCCGGCCGATATACCGCCGATCGAGATCGGTCCCTGAGCAACCGCATAGACCTGGCCGTCGATGCCTTTGAGAGGGGTGATGATCAGCGTTCCGCCCTGAAGGCTGCGTGCATCGCCGATCGAAGAGACGGTCACGTCGATCTTCGAACCAGGCCGGACAAACGGCGGCAGGGTCGCTGTAACGAGGGCGGTTGCGATATTTTCAGGCTTCAGGCCCGCGGCCGGGGTGGAGATTCCCATACGCTCGAGCAGATTCTGAAGCGTCTGGCGGGCATAGAGATTTTGCTGGACGCGGTCGCCAGTGCGGTTTAAGCCGACGATCAGGCCGTAGCCGATAAGCTGGTTTGACCGAACGCCTTCGATATCCGCCAAATCTTTGACGCGAACGCTTGTGTCCACGTCCTTTTTTTGACAGTAAATTTTCGACGGGGCGGCAATGACGAACGCCGCGGCGATCACGGCACAGCTTGCGAGCGAAGCCGCGAGCCGGAAAAACCTCGGTTTTGACTGGGTCTTGTGCATCTGGAGCGACTCCTTTGGGGGCAGGCGTGAAAATTAGAACGGCGAAATTTTATCGAACAGCCGGAACAACCAGCCCGGAGCATTATCAGCTGATGCAATTCCTTTGCCATTCAGTTCGACGCGGAGATCACCGATAAAAAATGTAGCAATAGAATTATCGCGTGCCAGGTCCGTGGGCCGGACGATGCCGGTCACGGCAAGCTTTTCCGTTTCCTTATTTATCTTTACGACCTTGACGGCCTCGATACGCATATCACCGTTTGCCAGAACTTCGACCACGCGGGCGGTGATGCGGGCGCGGACAGAGCTGTTTCGGGCGGTCGATCCCTTGCCTTCAAACTCGCGCTTACCAAGCTCACCGGCAACGGCACCAGCCACCGGAGCACCGCTAAGCGGCAGGGCATTTATCAGCGGCACAAGGCCGCCAAGGCCCCCGGAATCGCGGTCGCGCTTTGCATTTGAGGCTACGTTGGCAGAACTTGTCTCGACGACATCAACAAAAACAAGATCACCAACCTGACGGGCCTTGAAATCACGAAGAAGGTTTCCGCTTGCCGAGGTTTCGGTGTAAAGCGAGCCATTCGTCGGTTTGGCTTCCGGCGGTGGGGGCGGTATCGGAGGCATCTCGCTGACCTCGACCACGGAAAGCTTCGGCTCGGAACTCTTTTTCTTTTTTGCCTCTTTTTCCTGTGCGTACACAGCCGCGGCCAAAGAAGAAGCGATCCAAAAAATGGAGAATAGTTTCGTAAACATAGCTTTATAGACCGATCCTGACAATGCCTTTATCGACAACGGTCGCCTGCAGAACTGTTCCTGTCTGCAAATTTTTGACCGAGATCCTGTCGCCGATACGCCCCGCGGCCTTGGCCTCACCGCTCACAATTATCCGCATTCGGCCTGACCCGGCTTCGATCCGGATCGGATCGCCCGGTTTGATAACGGCGACGGACGCGATCGAATCACCGGTCAGAGCGGCACCGCTCCAAACTCCGCGGGTAAGTGCGACGCCTCGCAGGGAATTTGGGTCTCGGACATAATCACTAATAGGCCGATCGATGCGCGTCTTTTCGCGGCGAAGATCATGTTCTGTAACCGCTGCACCTGCTGGCAGATCTTTTGCGGCCGTGAATAAATCGGCGTATGCCTCGATCTCGCAGGTCACCGGAATGCTCCGCACAAGGCGTCCGTTGACACGCACTTCAACGGCTACCGAGAACGGCATAAATATATTTCGTACCGATGAACCATTGACGGTTGCGTCCAACTCGCCCTTCGGTACGTGAATATTTGGCGGAAAACTCAACCGGGTGATCCGGGCCTCGACGCCGTTTGAGGCAAGCCTTGTAAGAAACTCTTTTTCAACGGCACTTCGGATCAGTTCATCCGGAACACTCTGCCCGTCCCGCCTTATTACGATCGAAGCGGGCGACTCGATCCGCACATCATTTTCCGAGAAACCAGCTGCTCTGATAGCCAAAATGATCTGATCGCGTCGTATCTCGCGTGTCAGGCCGATCGCTGGCGCGTAGCCAAGCGAAATTCGTGAAAGCCGTCCGGTCGCGGCGGCTGGCCCATCCATGGTCGAAACGGAGCCGAGAAGAACCTGCTCACGTTCAACTGAAGTTTCGCCCGCCACGCGAACGACTGTCTGGCCCGACGTTTGGGCCGAGCCCACAAGCAGCACAACCGCCGCCGCAAAAAATGCAGCCGCAAATTTTGTGTGCCACTGGAAAAGTTGGATATTCACGAAGGTGATGGCGTTGGGAGCGTGGCGGATCATTTTGGTCACAGTAAGATCGGCAGCCAAGGCTGATGCAAATTCCCCTATTCCTCTTTTTCCTCTCTTTCGGTGAATCGATTTCCTGAGACCACAGAAGAAGAGGATAAGAGAAACAAGAAGTGACTGAGGTAGTAACGATCTCCCGACAGTTGAATCTGACTGACGTTTAAGAGATCGCCTGGTTGATGGTCCCAAGCATTCGATCGGCGGTGGAAATGACCTTGGAATTCGTTTCGTAAACACGCTGGGCCGAGATCTTATTCACCAGTTCTTCGACCACATTTACGTTCGAATTTTCGACGTAGCCCTGATTTATCGGGCCGAGGCCGTTCGAGTTTGGCGAGCCTACGGTTGCCTGGCCTGACGCTCCTGTTTCCTTGAACAGATTGCCGCCGAGGGCTTCCAGGCCTGCCGGATTTGGAAATATCGCCGTTTGTATCTGTCCAACGTTCTGGGCATTAGCCTGTCCGGGGATCGATACCGAAACTGTTCCGTCGCGGCCGACAGTCAATGACGTCGCCTCGGTCGGGATGGTGATCGCCGGCTCGATCGTGTCGCCGGTGGCTGTCACCACCTGGCCTTGATTATTCAGATGGAATTGCCCGGAGCGTGTGTACGCAAGATCGCCGTTTGCCTGCCGCACCTGAAAAAAACCGCTGCCTTCGATGACCATATCCAGCGGATTCTGGGTTTGTGTAAAATCGCCCTGTATGAAAACGCGTTCGCTGGCGATGGAACGTGCTCCGAGGCCGATCTGCAAGCCGACCGGAAGCGTGGTCGAGGCCGTCCCCGCTGCTCCGGCGGTTCGCATGTTTTGATAGAGGAGGTCCTGAAATTCCAGACGCGTTCGTTTGAAACCGACCGTCGAGGCGTTCGCGAGGTTATTCGCGATATTGTCGACATTCTGCTGCTGCACCTGCATTCCAGTCGCAGCGGTCAATAGTGCTCTGTTTGGCATAGTTTGCTCCTTTGATAGCTCCGGTGACAGGCTGAGGGCCTGTATTTGTTAGATCTTTCCGATCTCGCCGGATATTTTCCGCCCCAGGTCGTTCATTAAAAGAGTGAGTGATTTTTGGAGAGATTCGAATTCGCGGTTGTTGTTGATCATCGCCACCATCTCGGAGATGCTGTTGATATTAGAATTTTCGAGCGAGCCCTGAATGACCGTCGAATTTACGTTTTCCTGCGCGTTTTGCGTCCCGTTTGCCATAAAAAGGGAATCGCCTTCCTTGATCAATGCCGACGCCGGATTGTTGAAACGGACAAGTTTGAGTTTGTCGAAGGTTTGTCCGCCCGATGACAGTTCGCCATTCGGTTCGATCGCAACTTTTCCATCGCGCGGGACCGTGATCGGGCCGTTCGACCCTGTTACGAGATCACCATTCTTTGTCACGAGCTGGCCGGCCGCGTTCAGTGTCAGGCTGCCCGCCCGCGTAAAGCGGGCACCGCGCGGCGTTTGGATCTGCAGAAAGGCATCGCCATCGATCGCGATGTCGAGATCTCGTCCGGTCTGCTGCCGCGCGCCTTCGGTAAAATCGATCCCGCTCGATGTTGTTACGCCGCTGACGAGCCGCTGCTTATCACCGGTGCCTTTTGCCTCGGCCTCGACGGACGAATACACCAGCCGCTCGGCCTTAAAGCCTACGGTCGAGGCGTTAGCGATATTATTCGCCTGCGCTTCAAGCGTATTCTGCCGCGACCGCATTCCGAGAAAGATCGTGTAAAGTCCGTAATTCATATCACCTCTGTGCCAGCGTCGCCTTGTTCAGGCTCAGGATAAGTTCGACTTCACCCTTGAACAGGCCGAGTGACGAAGCGATAGATTCAGCACTTTTGCCGCGGCCGGCAAGGCCAATAACGCGATGTCGGCGTTCGGTCATGCTGAGTTTTGGAGTTTCGGTAACGACCGAATCATCGAGCACGTGATCTGCCGAAAGTTTCGGCCTGCGGACCTTGCTCTCCAGCCAGGCAAGTCGCCGGCTTTGGTCCGATGCGCGTTGATGGGTCGTTTCGTTCGTTTCGCGCGTTCGGATGATCGCATCCTGAAGCTCATCGATCTGGTTCTGTGAAAATTCCAGAAGATCTCTGAGTTCCGTGAACTTTTTATTCCGGTTGAAAACAACGACAGCACCGGCTGCGATCGTCGAAGCAAGGGCTGTAATGATGATGGTTTCGATAGTCATGCTAGTTCCTCACTGGTATCTTCGGCATCGCCGAGAAGAGATTTTGAGCGGCTTTCCGGCGAGCCGATCTCGGTCACTTTTACGCCGTAGTAGCCGTCAACGACGACGACCTCGCCTTTGGCGAAAGGATGATCGTTGATCAGCAGTTCGACAGGTTCGTCAACAGATCGATTGAGTTCTATCATCGACCCGACACCATATCGGACCACCTCGCGAAGCGGAACTTCGGCCGTTCCAAATCGGACCGTTACGTTCATCTCAACATCAAACAGCCGATCAAAATTCATTCCTGTTTCAGTCATGGGTCAATTCCTCATATCGCGGCTTTCGTGCCGGCGGTTTCGTTCGCATTTGTTATCTGAACGATCAGTTTGCCGTCCATAGAGGCAAGTTTGCCAACAAACTTTGTCGCGTCAGCGATGCATACATTCAGCGTCTTGTCCACCGAGTGGTTCGTTCGTATCACGTCGCCGACGGCAAGCGAGTTCAGATCGCCAACGGCAATGGGCAGGTGGTCAAGCTGGCAGGTGATCGGAAAGCGTACCTCGGAAACTGCTCTTAGCAGCGACGCGGTCGCTTCGGGCGAAGCACCTTCGTTTGCCGGATAGGCCGATCCGCCGAAAGTGTCAACCACAGGCTCAAGAAGGGCAACCGGCAGACACAGGCTCATCGAACCTTTTGCATCGCCAATCTGGACTTGGTACGAGATCGTCGCAACAACCTCGTTCGGCGGGACGACCTGGAGCATCTGCGGCCTGGTTTCGCGACCCGCGATCTCGGTCTCAAGCTTTGCGTGGGGCTTCCAGACGTCAATGTAGCCTGCCGTGACAACCGAAAGAAAACCTTCCAGCACCTTTAGCTCCAGCTCGGTTGCCGGCCTGACCTCGTTCGGGCCCTGGCCGTTGCCGCCGAGAAGCCGATCGATTATCGGAAATGCGATCGAAGAGCTGAACTCGATCACAAGGACGCTGCGCATGGGAGCGACCGAGAGAGTGTAGATCGTGGTCGGGTCGGAAAGCCCGCGGACGTAATCTGTGTAAGATTGCTGCTCGACCGATATCAGCGTCACTTCTGATACGGTGCGAAGGAACAACGGCAAACTGGACGTCAAGTTATTGGCGAACTGATCGTGCAGCATATACAGAGCCCTGACGTGTTCTTTGGAAAGCCGGTCGGGCCGCCTGAAGTTATAGGGCACAATGCGGCCGCGGCGGCTTCGTTCGGCGGCGGCCTCGTCGGTCGGCGTCTCGGGCAGCAGAGCAGCCATTTCTTCGTCTGTCAGTAATTCTTCGGTCGGCATTTCGTTCTATTTGGAGAGGGCCGCACGCAGCCGCGAGGCCGCCTGCGACTTGAGCTGCGAGACACGTGATTCTGTAACACCAAGCACCTCCGCCACTTCCTTCATTGTCAATTCCTTCACATAGTAAAGAGCGATAACTTGCCGTTCCCGCTCCGGCAGCTTGTCAATCGCGGCGGCAAGGATCTGCCGCTGCTGCTTCCGTTCGATCGCGTCAAGCTGTGTCACCGACCTGTCGGCGATCATCTCGCTAAGGCTGAGTCCGGTTTCCTGATCGCATTCGTCCAGATTCGTTATCCGCAGGCCGTGGACCTCCTGCAGGGAACCTCGAAGCTCGGCGACCGAGATCTTCATTTCGTCTGCCACTTCCTCTTCCGTGGCCGGACGCCCATGCTCTTGTTCCAACTGGCCGTAGGCATTTTGGATCTCTCTCGCCCGCTTTCTGATGGACCGCGATGCCCAATCGAGCGAACGCAGGTTGTCGAGGATCGCACCGCGAACACGCATCTCAGCAAAGGTTGTGAAGGCAACGCCTCGCGATTCGTCATATCGCTCGACCGCATCGATCAGGCCGATGACGCCGGCACTGTAGAGATCATCCCGTTCAACCGTTGGAGGAAGCTTTGCCGCGATCCGGTCAGCGATGTATCTGACCTTAGGCAGATGATCGACGATCAAACCCTCGCGTGCAGCGGCCGGATCAACTTCGGCTGCAAACGGGGTCGGCACGTGATATTTGGCTGGTGAAGAGTATCGGAGCATTGTGAATAGGAACGGGCCGGCGTTTAATTTCCGCCAAACTGTTCCCAGAAGGAATACACGGTCGCGGGAGTTGCTTCGTTCCGGGCCTTGCGGTTTAGGTCCTTTGCTATCAGGCGGATAGCCCGGCTGGCGGGCGTTTCAGGGGCAAATTGAGTTACCGGCTGCTGGCTTCGAACTGCCTCGGCAAGATTTGGGTCAGACGGGATCACTCCGAGAAATCCGACCTTGTGATCAAGAAATTCGCGGGATGCGGTGCTGATAGATTGAAAGACGTTTTCCGCATCGCCTACGCCAACGGCATTGTTGACAACCACCGAAATGGCGGCACCGGGCCGGCGACGCAGCATTACCTTGATCGTGGCGTACGCATCGATTATCGCGGTCGGCTCCGGTGTGACCACGATGATAACTTCGGACGCGGCTGCGAGTACACCGGAAACCGCATCGGAAATGCCGGCAGCCGTGTCGATCACCATATAGTCTAGGTCCTCTTCCATCTCGCGCATCTGCTCCAATATCTGGGGCCGGTTCGTAAGAGAAAAGTTTGCAAGCTCCTCAATGCCGCTGCCGCCGGGTATCAATTCAACCTCGGGCGACAGAGGAACTATGATCTCTTCGAGCGTTTTCAGTCCCTCGATGACATGGCCGAGATGATAGCGCGGCGTGACACCGCACAGCAGATCGGCGTTGGCAAGGCCAAAGTCCGCATCAAGGAGGGCAACCTGGTTACCCAGCAAACCAAGTTCAAGCGAGAGATTTACGGCAAGATTGGATTTGCCGACGCCTCCCTTGCCGCCAGTAATTGCCACGCAGCGGCTGGCCCTGGAGTTTCGCGCGGTGCGTTGGACCGCGAGCGGTTTGCTGGCTGACGCCATCGATCTTAGTGTTGAGGCTTGGTCGTTCATTCGAGGAAAAAAAGTGTGTGATCGCTGAATGGAATTTGGTATCAGGCCCTGAAGGCGAGGATCCGGTTGGTTAGTGTTTCAGGCGTTGCTGCCTGCAGATCTTCGGGCACGCGCTGGCCCGCGGCAAGATAGGCAAGGGGAAGCCGGCTGTCGATGATCGTTTCTAGTACGGCACCGGGCCTTGTCGTTTCATCCATCTTTGTTACAGCCATACAGTCGGCGCCGTACATCTCAAACTTTTTGATCGCAGCCGCGGCATCGAGCGGATGTGTTGTTGCCTGTACGACAAGGCATTTGCGAATATCGGGGCGACGCTGAAGGAAATCTGAGAACTCGAATTGATCGGCGAGGTCGTGCGGGTTTCTGCCGGTCGTGTCGATAATGACCTTAGCGTTCTTCGGCATGCGGCACAGTGTTGCGTCCAGTTCAAATACGCTGCGAACAACATGGCATCCGGCGCCGATTATCTCGGCATAGGTCTTTAGCTGTTCGACAGCCGCAATTCTGTATGTATCCAGAGTTACCAGTTCAACGCGGTGATGATCGTACAAGGCTGCCCGTGCGGCGAGCTTGGCAGCAGTAGTAGTTTTGCCGACACCCGTTGAGCCAATGATCGCGAGAATCGCTCCGTTATCGCCTTTGAGAATCTCTGGTTCAAAATCCATTGACACGGGAAGCGAGTTCATAAGCGCCGCCCGTGCGGAGCCTGTCTCACTCGTGCTGTCAAGTTCGACCGCGAATCGCTGAGCGAGTTCGGCGGGAATTCCGACGGCGATGAGCTCATTGAAAACGTCCTGCATTCCGGGCTCAACGCTCATTCCGAAGATCCCGAGATCGATAGCCCCACCGCGACGAACTCCGTTCTGCAGTCCCGCCAACGCTCCGAGCGAGAATTTTACTTCCCGCATTTCCGCCCGAAGCAGTTCAATGTCCCGCTCTGAAACCGGGGCGGATCGGACATCTACTGTCGAGGGTATTGCCACCGCCTTCTCGGCCGCGGCGGTTTTCTTTGTTGATGCCGGGAAGACGAAACGCGGTGCGTCAGGATTTAGTTCAATGGTTTCGGTGATCGGCCGGGCCATATCCGGGCCAAGGATCGCGGCCTTTTCTTCAAAATCGGCGGAACTCGCAGCACGAGTCGCAAGGGCGGACATCAAACTGCGATCTTTGGCGGGCGCGATGTAGGCGGAAAAATTTGGGGCAGCGGCTGCCTCATCTTTAAGATCGACCAGTTTTTCAGAATTTGCCGGCGTTGCCAGGCTCTCGTCGCCGCTTCCGGCGAGGGCTTCACTCGTCGCGGCGCTTACCTCGACCTCGGACCTCGAACGCAGGCCAAGAAACCCGCCGGTCCGAACGCGCTTTGTCTCAAGGACATAAGCGTCTTCGCCAAGATCGTGTTTGATCAGCTCAAGGGCTTCACGGGTAGTTTCGGCACGGTATTTACGAATATTCATCATATCGATTGAAGGAAAATGCAAAGGCAGGCCGTTCAGTTGACCGTTCCCATCGAGACAAGCCGCACGTTCGAGGCGACCTCACCATGGGCCATCACGACGAGTTCAGGCAAGAACCGTTCCGTAAGTTTTCGCAGGTGCGGTCGGACCATCGCGGAGCACAACACGACCGGCCGCGACATGACCGCTGCACGGCATGCGGTCTCGATCTTTTCGAGAAGCTGGCGGCCGAATTCAGGTTCGATCACCTGCTGCGAAGCTCCCCCGAGCAGCCCAAGGCGTTCCGCAAGCTGCGATTCGAGCCGCGGATCAAGGGTCAAAACTGCCAATTCGTCATTCTCGTTCGCCAGCCCGCCGGAGATCGTCCGGGCAAGGGAAACGCGGGCGGCTTCTGTCAAAGCATTGACATCACGCGTCACCACGCCGACATCCGTGATCGATTCGAGAATGGTCGCAAGATCGCGGATCGGGACGCGCTCTCGCAGCAGATTTTGCAGAACGCGCTGGATCTCCCCGAGCGACAGCACCTTTGGCGTCGCTTCCTCAACGGTCTTTGGATGGCTTTCGGCGAGAGCGTCAAGAAGCGTTCGCGCCTCCTGCCGGCCAAGCAGTTCGTGTGCGTTATTTTTGATTATCTCGGAGAGGTGAGTACAGATAACCGTTGTCGGATCGACCACGGTATAGCCCGACGTGAGAGCCCTGTCGCGGTCCTCGGTTCGGCGTATCCACACAGCCGGCATACCGAACGCGGGATCGATCGTTTCGACACCAGCGATCTTTTCGCGAACCACGCCGGGATCGATGGCGAGATAGCCGTCAGGGTGTATCTCACCGGAAGCTATCTTCTCTCCCTTCAATAAGATGGCATACTCACGCGGCGGCAGTTGCAGGTTGTCAGTGACGTGGACCGACGGCACGATTATTCCAAGTTCAATGGCCGCCTGACGACGTATCTCGCGGATACGATTGAGGAACGAATCGCCGCTGCTTACTAGGCCGACCAACCCATAGCCAACCTCGAGAGCAAGTGCGTCAACTTTGAGCAGGCTTTCCATCCGCTCGGGCTGTCTGGCCGATTCGGCATTATCGTCCGCAGCCTTTTCAAGAGCCTTCTGTTCGGCTACTGCACCGGCACGGGTCCATGAAAGATAACCGATACCGCCCGCGGCGAGCGACAATGTAATGAACGCAAAATGCGGCATTCCCGGCAGAGCGCCGAGAAAGAAAAGGACGCCCGCGGTAATGAATAACGGCCGCGGATTTATGAAGAGCTGGCCGCTCATTTCCGCACCCATGCTGGAATCCGTCGCGGATCGCGTGGTAATGATCGCCGCCGCAACCGAGATGAACAACGAAGGCACGGCTGCGGCCACACCGTCGCCAACCGTAAGGGTCGTATATGTCTTGAATGCTTCTGCGATCGGCAAGCCGTGCTGGAGCACACCTACCGCCAAACCCGCACAAATATTGACCGCCACGATGATCATTGAGGCAACCGCATCCCTCTGTGTAAACCGGATCGCACCGTCCATCGCTCCGTGAAACTCGGCGGCCTGGCTGATGTCCTGCCGCCGCTGACGGGCCTCATTTTCATCGATCATTCCCGCCGCCAGGTCGGCATCTACCGCCATTTGTTTGCCGGGCATCGCATCCAAAGTGAATCGCGCCGTTACCTCAGATGTACGGACGGCTCCGTGGTTGACGACGATGAATTGGATCACCAAAAGGATAAGAAACACGACGATGCCGACCACAAAATTTCCGCCAATAACGAATTCGCCAAATGCCTTGATCACTGCGCCCGCCGCCGTTACGCCAACGTCGCCATTTGTCAGGATAAGCCGCGAGGTTGCCAGATTCAGGGCCAATCGAAACAGTGTCGTGAGCAGCAAAAGATTGGGGAAAGACGTAAACTTGACCGGCTCCATTGTGTACATCGAGACCAGCAGGACCATGACCGAGATCATCAGGTTCAGACTGATCAGGATATCGATCAAGATCGGCGGAAGCGGCACCAACAGGACAAGCAGGATGATGACCGCCGCGATGGGAACGGTCAGGTGCGAATGGTTGCTGACTCGATTGAGTATGTTCTGGATCGGAAGATTTGCCATTGGGTTCGTCGGTAACGTGAGCTGGGCTTTGGCGGGTGAAAATTCAGCGTCGGAGCGGGAGAATGCAAATCGTATGCCGTGAATAAAATCGTCAAGCGATCCAAAATAAGAGGCCGGGGCCTGGACCACGAAACATCTATAAAGACGGTTTCGGTGTCAAGGGGAAAAGAGCAGAGTTGTAATATGCCGCCGGGGGGCGGTTTTATTTATTCTCTGTTCTTTGGAAAAAAGTTCTTCGTTCATGAT